>NZ_JBNNPF010000021.1:0-75311 GCF_050275515.1 Streptomyces sp. NPDC004126
CCCGCCCCGCCCCGCGGCCCTGGCCCCCCCGGTCCGGCCGGTGCCGGGGCCGACGGAGAGCCCGGCGCGCCCCCCGCCCCCCCCGGGGGCCCGCCCCGCGCCCGGCCCGCCCCGCCGCGGGTCGCCGCGGACCCTGCCCGTCCGCCGGGCCGCCCCCCGCTCCGGTCACACCGTCCAGCGCAGCACCGCCCCCAGCCCGCCCGCCGGGCCCGGCATGCCCGCCGGCACCACGAGCACCTCGCAGCCGGCCGCCGCCGCGGAGCGCAGCAGCGCGTCGTCCGCGCGCGCCCGCACCGGCTTGCCGACGCCCATCGCCTGGGCCTGGCCGCGCTGCACCGCGACCTCGTCCACGCCGGGCCCGATCCACACGTCGCGCCCCGCGTCGGAGCCCTCCGGCCCGAGCAGCAGCGTCGCCACCTGGTGGCTGCGTACGGCGTCCAGCACCGCCGGCATGCCCTCGGCGGCCTGGCCCGGCCCGGTGTCCACGGTGGACTCCCGGTGCTCGCCGGGCCGGCCCCGGCCCGCACGGAACCGTTCCAGGGCGGCTTCCAGCCGCGCGCGGGCGAAGTCCTCGCGCACCCGGGCGATCTCGCGGTCCAGGACCTCCCGGGAGGCCCCCGGCGAGCGGCCGCCGCCGTCGGCCTCGACGGCCAGCGCCCGCATCGGCTCCGGCAGCCGGCCGTGGACGGCCCGTCGCTCCCGGGCGTCGCCGGCCAGCACCAGCAGTCCGGCGCCGCTCCCGGGCCACTGCCGGGACAGCTCGGCGGCGATGGCCGCGGCCGTCCCGTGCCAGGCGTTCTCGGCCCGGTTCCGGTAGTGCCACTCGTAGCGGTCCGCCGGCACGCCGCGGTGTCCCCGGTCCGGCTCCTCGCCGCCCCGCACCCGGCCCAGGGCCTGGCGGCGGGTGCCCTCGCGCAGCTCCAGATCGGCGCCCGTGCGGTCGACGTACGCCACGAGGCAGGCCGGATCCTCCCCGCGCAGCCCGGCCAGCGGGGCGATGTGCGGCAGCACCGACCAGGTCGCCTCGGTGGCGGCCGGGGCCTTCGCCAGCGGTACGTCGAGCAGGACCTCGGCGCCCGAGGCGAACAGCGCCCGGCCGGGCGGCGCCCCGCCGACCGGCTCCCCGAGGAGCCGGTCGACCACGGCCCGGACGGTGTAGGCGTCGGTGCCGGCGTCGATCAGCTGTGCCGCGACGGCCCGCTCGCGCAGTGCCCGGATCCGCTGCGCGTCCTCGGTCGCGCGGCTGCCCTCCACGTACACGGAGGCCCAGGGGCCGGGGCGGGAGAAGAGCGGTTTGAGGAAGCCCAGTTCCATGACGTCCCCCAAGGGGTTCAGGAAGGCACGAGGGGTCCTCCTCCCAGGATGCGCCGCCCGCCGGGCGCGTGCCCACCTGCCCGGCCCGGCGGGCCCGCCGGGCCGGGACCGGGCCGGCGGACCCGGCAGGCCGGGCCGCCGCCCGTGCGGCCTGGTCACGCGGCCCGGCCGCCGGTCACACGGCCCGGCCGCCGCTCACGCGAGGTCGAACCGGTCCAGGGTCATCACCTTGTCCCACGCCGCCACGAAGTCGCGCACGAACTTCTCGCCCGCGTCCTGCGAGGCGTAGACCTCGCACAGGGCCCGCAGCTGGGAGTGCGAGCCGAAGACGAGGTCGACCGCGGTCGCCGTCCACCTGACCTTGCCCGTGGCGCGGTCCCGGCCCTCGAACGCGTTCTCGTCCGTGGCCGAGGCCGTCCACTCCGTCCCCATGTCCAGCAGGTTCACGAAGAAGTCGGTGGTCAGCGTCTGCGGCCGCCCGGTGAGGACCCCCTGCGGGGACCCCCGGAAGCCGGCGTCCAGCGCGCGCATGCCGCCCGCCAGCACCGCCATCTCAGGCGCGGTCAGCGTCAGCATGTTGGCCCGGTCCAGCAGCAGGGTCTCCGGCGACAGCTTCTCGCCCGCCCGGAGGTAGTTGCGGAACCCGTCCGCCCTCGGTTCGAGCACGGCGAAGGACTCCACGTCGGTCTGCTCCTGGGAGGCGTCCGTACGCCCCGGCGCGAACGGCACCGTCACCGGGTGCCCGGCGTCCTTGGCCGCCTTCTCGACGGCCGCGCAGCCGCCCAGGACGATCAGGTCGGCGAGGGACACCTTCTTCCCGCCGCTCTGCGCGGCGTTGAAGTCCTGCCGGATCCGGTCGAGGGCCGCCACCGTCCCGGACACCTCGGCCCCGGAGTTGGCCTCCCAGTCCTTCTGCGGCGCGAGCCGGATCCGGCCGCCGTTGGCGCCGCCCCGCATGTCGGTGCCGC
Organism: Streptomyces sp. NPDC004126; assembly: GCF_050275515.1. Classification (NCBI taxonomy): domain Bacteria; kingdom Bacillati; phylum Actinomycetota; class Actinomycetes; order Kitasatosporales; family Streptomycetaceae; genus Streptomyces; species Streptomyces sp. NPDC004126. Next base: position 2,283 of record NZ_JBNNPF010000021.1, read on the forward strand.
GGAAGGACGCGGCCGCGGCCCAGGCGGTGGCGGCCAGCTGGGAGACGGACAGCCCCGAGCCGAGGACCCGGGCCTTGAGGTCGGCGATCTCCGCGTCCCCGACCAGCGCGTGATCGACGGCGGGGACCGGGTCCTGCCACAGCTGCGGCTCGGGGATCCACGGGCCGAGGTAGCGCGAGACGGGACCCATGTCGCGGTGCAGCAGCTTGTACCAGGCACGGGCGAAGGCGTCCGCGAGCTTGGCCGGGTCCTCGTGGAAGCTCCTCGCGATCGGCCCGTAGACCGGGTCCACCTTCAGCGAGAGGTCCGTCGTCAGCATCATCGGGGCGTGCCGCTTCGACGGGTCGTGCGCGTCGGGCACCGTGTCCCGGGCCGCGGCATCCGTCGGCGTCCACTGCTGCGCCCCGGCCGGGCTGCGGGTCAGCTCCCAGTCGTACCGGAACAGGTTGTCCAGGTAGCCGTTGTCCCACTTCGTCGGCTCGGTCGTCCAGGCGCCCTCCAGGCCGCTGGTGATCGTGTCGACGCCCACGCCGGTGCCGGACGAGTTCGTCCAGCCGAGCCCCTGCTGCTCGATCGGCCCCGCCTCGGGCTCCGGACCGACGTACTCGGGGTCGACGGCGCCGTGGCACTTCCCGAACGTGTGCCCGCCCACGATCAGCGCGACCGTCTCCTCGTCGTTCATCGCCATGCGCCCGAACGTCTCGCGGATGTCCTTGGCGGCGGCGACGGGGTCCGGGTTTCCGTTCGGCCCCTCCGGGTTGACGTAGATCAGCCCCATCTGCACGGCGCCGAACGGGCCGGTCAGCTCCCTGTCACCGCTGTAGCGCTCGTCCCCGAGCCAGGTGTCCTCGGGACCCCAGAAGATCTCCTCCGGTTCCCAGATGTCCTCCCGGCCGAAGCCGAAGCCGAACGTCTTGAACCCCATGGACTCCATGGCGCAGTTCCCGGCGAAGACGAGGAGGTCTGCCCAGGAGACCTTCCGGCCGTACTTCTGCTTGACCGGCCACAGCAGACGGCGCGCCTTGTCGAGGCTGGCGTTGTCCGGCCAGCTGTTGAGGGGGGCGAAGCGCTGCGCGCCGGAACCGCCGCCGCCGCGGCCGTCGGCGATCCGGTACGTGCCCGCCGCGTGCCAGCTCATCCGGATGAACAGGGGCCCGTAGTGGCCGTAGTCGGCGGGCCACCACTCCTGCGAGGCCGTCATCACCTCGATGACGTCCCGCTTCAGGGCCTCGACGTCCAGGCCCGTGAACTCCTTCGCGTAGTCGAAGTCCTCGCCCATCGGGTTCGCCCGGGGCGAGTGCTGGTGGAGAACCTGCAGGTCCAGCTGGTTCGGCCACCAGTCCCGGTTCGTCATGGGGCGGCGGGTCGGCGTGGCGGCCGGGGAGGGGATTGCGGGGTTCTCGCTTTCGCTGCCGGACACGTCCGTCCTTCTTCCTGTCTCGGTGTCTCCACCTGCGGGCTGCTTGCTCTCGGCGTCCGTATGGTCGCGCACTGTGACCCGTGCGGCTGACAGAACACGCAGAGCACCTCAGCGCGGCCGGAACCCGGGTATCCGCACCCCGGCCCCGACAGGGCCGAACGGGTGAGGCCGGCCGCCGCATGGGACGTGCCCCCCGGCCGGTCCCGGCCGGGGGGCACGTCGTACGGGGCGCGAGGGGTCAGGTGCCGTGGCGGCGGCCGCGCAGGGAGTCGCCGACTCCGCGCACGCTCTCATCGGCCTTGCCCGCGGCTTCCTCGGCCTTGCCCTTGGCCTGGTCGACCTTGCCTTCGGCCTTCATCCGGTCGTTGCCGGACACCTTGCCGATGGCTTCCTTCGCCTTGCCCTTGGCCCGGTCCATCTTGCCCTTGGCCTTCTCAGCCATGGCGAACTCCTTTCGAGAGCCTCGACCGGCGCCTGCCCGGGTTCCGCCGTCCGAACCCGATCGGGTGGAACCGGACGGCGACGCGTTGCGGCGCACCCCCGGCCGGTTAGACGCCAAAGGGACGGGGGAACCGCGAGGAGAGGCAGGCGCTTCGTCATGGACGGCCAGGAGGCCACGCACTCGCAGGTCACGCTCCACGTCAACGGCGAACGGCACGCACTCGACCTGGACCACCGCACGACCCTGCTCGACGCGCTGCGCGAGCGGCTGGACCTCACCGGCGCGAAGAAGGGCTGCGACCACGGCCAGTGCGGGGCGTGCACCGTCCTCGTCGACGGCCGGCGCCTCAACAGCTGCCTGCTGCTCGCCGTCGCCCAGGACGGCGCACAGGTCACCACCGTCGAGGGCCTCGCCGGGGAGGACGGCCGCCCTCACCCCCTCCAGGAGGCCTTCGTCGCCCGCGACGCCCTCCAGTGCGGCTTCTGCACGCCCGGCCAGCTCTGCTCGGCCGTCGGGATGCTCGCCGAACTCGCGGCGGAGGGCGCGGAGGCGACCCGCGAGGACATCGCCGAGCGCCTCAGCGGCAACCTGTGCCGCTGCGGCGCCTACCCGCGGATCGTCGACGCCGTACGGGACGTGATCGCGTGAAGCCCTTCCGCTACGTCCGCCCCGCGAGCCTCGCCGAGGCGGCCGAGGCCCACGGCGGCCGGCCCGGCTCCGCCTACCTGGCCGGCGGCACCAACCTCGTCGACCTCATGAAGCTCGGCGTCGCACGGCCCGACACCCTCGTGGACGTCGCCCGGCTGCTCCCCGCCGGGGTCGAGGCCACCGCCTCGGGCGGCGTGCGCGTCGGCGCCGGGGTCCGCGGCACCGACCTCGCCGCACACCCCCTCGCCGGGGCCCGCTGCCCGGTTCTGGCCCGGGCCCTGCTGTCGGGCGCCTCGGGACAGCTGCGCAACGCCGCGACGACCGGCGGCAACCTGCTCCAGCGCACCCGCTGCGGCTACTTCCAGGACGTGTCCAGGCCCTGCAACAAACGCGACCCCGGCAGCGGCTGCGCGGCCCTCGACGGCGCCAACCGCGAACACGCCGTGCTCGGCCACTCCCCGCTCTGCGTCGCCACCCACCCCTCCGACCTCGCGGTGGCGCTGAGCGCACTGGACGCCGAGGTGGAGGTCACCGGCGCCGACGGCATCCGCACGGTCCCGCTCGACGGCTTCCTGCGGCTGCCCGGGGAACGCCCCGAACAGGACACGACCCTGCGGCACGGCGAACTCGTCACCGCGGTCCTGCTGCCGCCCGGGGCCTTCGGCGCGCCCTCCGCGTACCGCAAGGCCCGCGACCGGGCCTCGTACGCCTTCGCGCTCGCCTCGGCGGCGGCGGTCCTGGAGACCCGGGACGGCCTGGTGTCCCGGATCGCGCTCGCCTTCGGCGGGCTGGCGCACCGGCCCTGGCGGGCCCGGGTGGCCGAGGAGCGCCTGCTGGGCGAGCGGCCCACGCCCGAAGCCGTCCGCGCGGCCGTGGACGCCGAACTCGCGGCGGCCCGCCCGCTGCGCGACAACGCCTTCAAGGTGCTCCTCGCCGGCAACCTCGCCCGCGACGTACTGGCAGGGCTCGCCGGGTCCGCGCGGGACTGACCCCCGCCGACCGGGCGGGGAGCGAGAGAAGGAGGAGACGGACCATGGAAGGCACCCCCGCGCTCGGCTCGCCCGCCACCCGGCGCGAAGCCGCGCCGAAGGTCACCGGCGCCGCCCGCTACGCCGCCGACCACACCCCGCCCGGCTGCCTGTACGCCTGGCCGGTGCCCGCCACCGTGGCCGCCGGCCGGGTGGTCCGCGTGGACACGGCCGCCGCCGCGGCGCTGCCCGGCGTCGCGGCCGTCCTCACCGCCGCCGACGCACCCCGGCTCGGGCCCACCGAGGACGCCGAGCTGCGGCTGCTCCAGGACGACCGGGTACCCCACCACGGCTGGTACGTCGCCCTCGCCGTCGCCGACACCCCCGAGCGCGCCCGCGCCGCCGCCGACGCCGTGTCCGTCGCGTACGACACCGGCGGCGCGGCCCCCGACGTCCTCCTGCACGAAGGGCACCCCGGCGCCTACGAGCCCGAGCAGGTCAACGGCGGCTACCCGGCACGCCGCGAGAACGGCGACGCGCTCGCCGCGTACGAGGCCGCCCCGGTCCGCCTCGACCTCCGGTACGCGGTGCCCCCGCTGCACAACCACCCCATGGAGCCGCACGCCGCCACCGCCGTCTGGGACGCCGACGGGGAACGGCTGACCGTGTACGACTCCAGCCAGGGGGCCGGGCTCGTGCGCACCGTCCTGGCGTCCCTGTTCGGCCTGGCGGAGGAACGCGTCACCGTGCACTCAGAGCACGTGGGCGGCGGCTTCGGCTGCAAGGGCACGCCCCGCCCGCACGTGGTGCTCGCCGTGATGGCGGCCCGGCACACCGGCCGGCCCGTCAAGCTCGTGCTGCCCCGCGCCCACCTGCCCGCCGTCGTGGGCCACCGCGCGCCCACCCTGCACCGGGTGCGCCTCGGGGCGCGGCCCGACGGCACCCTCACGGCCCTCGCGCACGAGATCACCACCCACACCTCCCGCATCCGAGAGTTCGTCGAGCAGGCGGCCGTCCCCGCCCGGGTCATGTACGCGGCCCCGGACCTGCTCACCGCGCACCGCGTCGTGCCGCTCGACGTGCCCACCCCGTCGTGGATGCGGGCACCGGGGGAGACGCCCGGCATGTACGCGCTGGAGTCGGCGATGGACGAACTCGCCGACGCCGTGGGCGTGGACCCCGTCGAGCTGCGCGTGCGCAACGAGCCCGCCGCCGAACCGGACAGCGGGCGCCCGTACAGCAGCCGCGGCCTGGTCGCCTGCCTGCACGAGGGCGCCCGGCGCTTCGGCTGGCCGGGCGGCCGCGGCCCGCGCACCCGGGACGGCCTGCTGACCGGTGCGGGCGTGGCCGCGTCCACGTACCCGGTGTACCAGGCCCCCTGCCAGGCCGTGGCGCACGTCCTGCCGGACGGCACCTACCGGGTGGAGGTGGCCGCCACCGACATCGGGACCGGGGCGCGGACCGTCCTGGCCATGGTGGCGGCGGACGCGCTGGGCGTGCCCGCGGACCTCGTGACGAGCGTGGTCGGACACTCGGACCTGCCCCGGGCATCGGTGGCGGGCGGCTCGTCCGGCACCGGGTCCTGGGGGTGGGCGGTGCACGAGGCCTGCCGCGCGCTCGCGCTGAAACTCGCACGGCGCGACGGGCAGGTGCCCGAGGGCGGCCTGTGCGCCTCCGCCGACACCACGGCCGCCGTCAAACAGCGCTCCCCGTACGCCCGGCACGCCTTCGGCGCCCAGTTCGCCGAGGTGTCGGTCGACCCCGTCTCCGGCGAGGTGCGGGTGCTGCGCATGCTGGGCGTCTTCGCGGCCGGCCGGATCCTCAACCCGCTGACGGCCCGCTCCCAGTTCGTCGGCGGCATGGTGATGGGCCTGGGGATGGCGCTCACCGAGCACTCCCCGCTGGATCCGGCGCACGGCGGCTTCACCGCGCGGGACCTGGCCTCGTACCACGTGCCGGTGCACGCGGACGTGCCCGGCATCGAGGCGCACTGGATCGACGAGCACGACAAGCACCTCGGCCCGACGGGCAGCAAGGGGATCGGCGAGATCGGCACGGTGGGGGCGGCCGCCGCCATCGGCAACGCCTTCGCCCGGGCGACCGGCCGCCGGATCCGCGAACTGCCCCTCACCCCCGACCGGGTCCTCACGGCCCTGGCGGCCGGTGGCGGCCGCCAGGGAGCGGTCCTCAGGTCTTCGGCAGCCGGTTGAAGAACGACCGGTAGTGCCGGAGCGCCATCCGCAGCTCCTCGGTGGGTACGCGGTCCCCGCTCCGCCACTGGCCCCGCGCAGCTCGCGCTCGGCGGCCGGGGCACCGGCCGCGTGGCATGCTCGACGTATGGAGGGCGAGTCCGTGGCACCCGCTGCCGGTGACGCCGCGGCCCCCGAGGTGCTGGCGCTGGCCAAGGTCGTCGCCCGACTGCGCGCCGAGGTGGTCGACCTGGAGGGCGTCGCCTCGATGGCGGCCGTCCTCGAACGGGCCAAGGGCGTCGTGATGGCACAGGAGCACGTCTCGGCCGACGCCGCGTACCAGCTGCTGGTCGACCGGGCCGCCCAGCACCGGCGCACCGCCCTGGAGGAGTGCTGGATCACCCTGGGCGGTGCGGGCGGGGGCCCCGCCGCGCGGCCGCCGCAGGCCGGGAGGGCCCCGGTGGAACAGCCGCCCGGAGGGCCGTCGGCCGGCTCCGGGCGGGAGCAGGCGGACCCGGCCGGCTCGGCCTTCCGCACGAGCGGCTACGTGGTCGTCGACGCGGGCCGCCCGGCCGGCAACCGGCGGCTCCTCGCCGGGCTGGCCCGGGACCTGGCCGGCGTACGGAGCCCTGACGAGGTCGCCGAGCTGCTGCGGTCCGCGCTCGGCGAGCCGGAGGACGTGGACGCGGTGATGATCTACACCGCGGCGGCCGCCGCCGGGAGCCTGGAGCTGGCCGGGCACGCGGGCATCGGCGACGAGACGGTCGAGCAGTGGAGCCACATCCCCCCGCTCGGCGGGGTCGCCGCGCTGGAGGCCGTCGAATCCGGGGAGGCGGTGTGGCTGGAGGATCCGGACCTCGACGCCGCCCGCTACCAGATGATCGGCGATTCCCCCGGGCAGTGGCCCTCGCGCGCCTGGCTCCCCGTACCCGCAGCCGGGCCGGTGACAGCGGTCGTCGGCTTCTTCCGCACCCGGCAGGGCCCCTTCGACGCCCGTACCCGGACCCTGTTGCGGCGGTCCGTCCGGCTCTGCGGCGGGCTGCTGCGCGAGGACCAGGGCCCCCACGGCCTCGACCCGCCGCACGAGGACGTGGAGGCCATCCAGTCGGTCTTCGACGCCGTCGTTGGGCCGGCGGTCCTGCTGACACCGCTGCGCTCGCGGTCGGGCGAGGTCGAGGACTACCGGATCGAGGCGGCGGCGCCCGAGTCACTGGACGTGGCGGGCCGCACCGGCAAGGAGCTGGTCGGCCGGCGGATCCTGGAGACCTACCCGACCGTGGCGGGCAGCGCCCTGTGGGAGGGGTACCTGGACGCGCTGACCACGGGAGCGCTGTACGAGGGCGAGCCGTTCACCTACGAGGAGGTCACCGCCGGGGTGCAGCAGCGGTCCGTGTACTCCGTCCGGGCGGCCCGGCTGGGGGAGCGGCTGGTGGTGTCGTGGATCCGCCACGACACGAACGAGCGGGAGACCCGCAGGCTGGCCGACATGCAGCGGCTGGGGAACCTCGGCTGGGCCAGCTGGAACCTGGTCGCGGACACCGTCATCTGGTCCGAACAGGTCTACGCGGTCTTCGACCGGGATCCGGCGCTGGGCCCGATGCGGCTGGAGGAACTGCCCGCGCACCTGTCGGCGGGGGACCTGCCGAGGATGGCCGCCGCCGTGCGGCGGCTGCTGGGCGACGGCGTGGCGATCGACCAGCCGTTCCGGATCACCACCGACCGGGGGGTGCGCCACCTGCGGATCGTGGCGGAGGCCCAACCGGACGCGGACGGCAACCCGATCGAGGTGCACGGCTTCTTCCAGGACCTCACCGCGCTGCGGGACGCGGAGCTGGCCCTGCGCGAGAGCGAACGGGCCAACCTGGTCCAGCGCGGCATGCTGACGGCCGAACGCGCCCTCGCCGCCCGCCTCCAGGACACGCTGCTGCCGGTCGCCCGGCAGTCGCTGGAGCTGGCGGGCCTCTGCGTCGACGTCGCCTACGTTCCCGCCGACCGGGGCATCAACGTGGGGGGCGACTGGTACTCGGCCATCGAACTCCCCGACCACAGCGCCCTGTTCGTCGTGGGAGACGTCGCCGGACACGGCCTGCCCGCCGTGGGGACCATGGCCCAGCTGCGGTTCACCACCAAGGGGATGACCATCACGGGATCGCCCCTGCCGGACGTACTGCGCCTCCTCAACAACCTCCTGCTGCACACGGCCGGCGACCAGCAGGGAGCCACCGCGACCGTGGTCATGGGGCGCTACCAGCCGTGGGACCACCGCCTGAACTGGGTCCGGGCGGGGCACCTGCCGCCGCTCCTGGTCCGCGGCGGGGCGGCGAGCTTCCTGCCGCAGCCGGACGGCACCCTGCTCGGCGCCGACTTCGACTCCGTGTACGGGCAGGACATGTTCGACCTGCTGCCCGGGGACCACCTGCTGATGTACACGGACGGTCTGGTGGAGGAGCCGGGCGAGGACATCGCGGCGGGTCTCGACCGGCTCGCCGAAGCCGCCGCCCGCCTGCTGCGGGAAGGCCACGGCGACACCCTCGCCCGCTCCCTGGCCGCATTGCGGCCGGGGAACCGCGACGACATCTGCGTCCTCGACATCCACCTGCCGGACGATGCCTAGGTCCCGCGCGGACGCCGTGGGCTGATGATCCGTGAAGACCGCCCGGACGGGGCGCGGTGGCACCGCCCGCCGGGAAACGGAGCGGCGGGAGCCGTTGCGCGCCCCGTAGCCTGCGCGATCATGGACATGGAACGCACCGGCCGGCAGCTCCGGCTGATCGCCGAGACGACCGCGATCGCCACGGCCCTCGGAGCGGAGGTCCGGCTCCGCGGGGGCTGGGCGATGGACTTCTTCCTGGGCCGGCCCACCAGGGACCACGAGGACATCGACTGGTTCGCCTGGAGCGAGGACGCCCCCGCCCTCACCGCGGCCCTGCTGGACGCCGGGTACGAGCCGCTGCCCGGCCCGCCCGCCGACCAGCAGCTCGACTTCGTCAAGGAGGGCGAGGAGAGCAGCTTCGCCCTGCTGGCCCGCGGCACCGACGGCCGCCCCGTCGTCGCCGGCGGCCCCTGGGCGGGGGAACCGTGGCCGCGGGACCTGCTGGACGGCCCGGCCGGCCGCATCGGGGACCTGGCCTGTGCGATCGTCAGCCCCTCGGCCCAGATCGAGATCAAGCGGATGACGCCCGTCTGGATCCCGGGCCGGCCGCGCCGGGCCAAGGACGAGCGGGACATCGCCCGCCTGGAGGAGGCCCTGCGGAGCCGGGGCCCGGCGCGGCCGGCCGGGACCGCTGCCGGGGGCGACCCCCGGTGATCATGAAACTCGGGTGATGGGGGAGAATTCCGTCCACCGGACATGACCACCGAAGAAGGACAGGAGCACGCCCGTTGAACGAGGAGAGGCGCCAACAGGCCCGGCAGTTCCTCCAGCCGGGAGAGCACCTCATAGCGGCCTGCGCCCACGAACTCGGGCCGGGCGTGCCCACCCCGCCCGAGTCGATGCTCGCGCCCCCGGACCCCTCCGACCTCCAGCGGCGGATCGAGGCACGGCTGCCCCGCCAGCTGCGGCAGATCGCCAAGTCCCGGGTGCTCGACCCCCGTCGGTCGCGGCCGGCCGCGGTGGCGGACGCGATCGACCGCATGCCCGACGCGCTGGACCAGTTCGGCACGCGCCTGATGCACGGCAAGAACATGGAAGGCGGCTGGCAGAGCGCCGCCGGACACTTCGTCATCAGCCGGGCCAACGTGCGCCGTTCCAACGCCTGCGTCCTCGTCCTCACCGACCGGCGCTGGTTCGGACTCGGCGACGTCTCGCCGCTGTGGCAGTCGACGCCGGTGATGAAGCACTACTGGGAGGTGCCCCGGCCGGCGGTGGCCGCCGTACGGGCCAACCCGACCGGCGTCCTCCAGAAGGGCCGGATGGACATCGAGTTCACCGACGGCTCCTGGGTCGCGCTCCTCGCCACGGCGCCGCAGCACGCCACGCCCTTCGCCGCCGCCTCCGCCCGCTACCGCTGACAGGGCCCCGCGCCGAATCGGTGGGATAATCGTGCGCAGGGGGACAGGTGCGGCGTACCACGGGAAACGGTACGCGGATCCCGGGCGACTCGAAGGAGGAGCATCGTGGTGAGCACCCCCGCCGCCCGCATCGAGGACCTGCTGGAAGGTGCGACGACGCCGGCCAACCGGCGGCACGCCCACGAGCCCCCTTCGGGCCCGGCTCCCCCTCCGCAGCCCCGCGCGGATGGTCCAAGCGTAAACATCACCGTCGTCTGGGGCGACCTCGTGGAGGTCGCCGCCGGCCTGCACGTCACGGGGCACTACCAGTCGGTCGTCCCCGACGCGGCGGAACGCGCCCTGGACTGCGCCATATCCGCCGGCCCCCGCCCCCTGATCACCGAGCACACCCGGCTCGGCTGGATCGACGCCCAGCTGGGGGAGGTCACCTACTTCCCCTGCAGGGAGGGCCCGGTCCGGGCGGCCGCCGTCGTCGGCATGGGACCCATGGGCACCCTCAACGAACGCCGTGCCGTCCAGATGTACGCCTCCCTGCTGGGCGAGGCCGTCGCCCTGGGCCACGTCTCCAGCATGGCGACCGTCCTCATCGGCGCCGGCGTCGGGAACCTCTCCGTCCCCCAGGCGGGCCGCTCCCTCGTCCGGGGCTTCGCCTCCGCGCTGGCCTCGGTGAGTCCCCTGGCGCCGAAGCCCCGCCTAGCCGAGGTGCTCGTCGTGGAGATCGACCGGCTGCGCGCCGAACAGCTCCTCCTCGCCCTGACCGGCGCCGCCAAGAACCAGCAGCAGCTGTACGTCACCCCGGACCTGCGCGAGGAGAAGGGCGGCCGGCTGTACCCCCCCTCCGCCGCCGTGTACGCCCTGAAGGCGCTGTCCGCACTCGTCGACCCGGTGGCCCCGGCCCCGGACGACGCCTCCGCCGCCCCCGCCGGTCCCGAGCCGCCCGCCGCCGCGCAGGCCGTGCTGGACGTGCTGGCCCGCCTCGAACCCGGCATCCGCGAGAAGGTGCGCGAACAGCTCGCCCACCTCGCCAAGGTGGAGCACACCGACCTGACCCTGAAGATCGGCGGCCCCACCGAGGTCCAGGACGACTCCGCACCCGTACGGATGTCCGTCCTGTCCGGCAGCAACGCCCTGCGCTGGGCGGCCCTGACCGGACGCGCGACCGTGCCCGAACGCCTCGCGCCCGTCGACACGGACCTGCTGCGCGACCTCGTGGACCGGCTGACGGAACCCACCGTCGAGGACGCGGGCGCCCTGCCCGACCTGCTCTCCCGCTTCGTCGTGCCCGCCGACTTCCAGCGGCTGCTCACCGACGACTCCACCGTGCTGCTGGAACTGGACCGGGCCACGGCCTCCGTACCCTGGGAGTTCCTCACGGAGGTCCAGCAGCCCGGCGGGGAGCGGCGCGACCCCCTGGCGATCCGCACCCAGCTCTCCCGGCAACTGCGCACCCCCTACTCGCGCGTGCTGACCGAGGCACCGGCCGAGGGGACCCTGCGCGCCCTGGTCATCGGCGACCCCGGAGACCCGGAGAAGGGCTTCCAGCTGCCGGGCGCCCGCACCGAGGCCTTCGCGGTCGCCGCCCAGCTCAAGGCCCTGGGGGTCAAGGTCAGCCTCTACGTCGGCGCGCCGAACTCCACCCGCCAGCCCGGCGTGGAACCCGCGCGGCGGCTCGACGTCCTCGGGGCCCTGCTCTGCGGCTGCAACGACATCGTCCACTACTGCGGCCACAGCGACTTCGACCGCTCCGGCACCGGACGGCGCTCGGGCTGGGTCTTCGCCGACGGCCTGCTGACCGCCCAGGAACTGGGCCGGCTGGAACGGCCGCCGCGGATCGTCGTGGCCAACGCCTGCTACACCGCCCGCCTCGGGGCCGCCGAACCCGCGGCCGCGCCGGACGGACCGTCCGCCGTGGCCGACCACAGCCCCTGGGGGAACGCGCAGGCCGCGCTCGTACCCAGCCTCGCCGACGAGTTCCTGCGCATCGGAGTCGGCCACTACATCGGGGCGGCCTGGCGGATCCCCGACGACCACGGGGTCGCCTTCGCCGAGCAGTTCTACCGGCACCTGTTCACGATCGGCCCCGCCGAGGACCCCCCGACGGTGGGGGCCGCCGTCCGCTCCGCGCGCAAGAGGCTCTACGAGGGGCGCGCCGCGAACGAGTGGCAGGACGGCGGGCAGGACCGGCAGCGGTGGAGCTCCTGGGCCGCCTACCAGCACTACGGGGACGCCTCCGAACCGTTCGTCCCGTCCGAGATCCCGTCCGACCCGCAAGGGGGCTAGGAGGTCAGCTCATGGGCAAGAGCCCGATGCCCGACGTCGTCGTACTGCTCCCCGGCATCACCGGCAGCGTACTGACGCGCGACGGGAAGGACGTGTGGGCCCCCTCGGCCTCGGCGGTGATCGGCGCCCTGACGAGCCTCGGCCGCTCCCTGGCGGAGCTGGAACTGCCGGACGGCCAGGACGACTGGACCGAGGACGACCTCGGTGACGGCATCGCCGCCACCCGGCTGGTGCCCGACCTCCACACCCTGCCCGGCCTGTGGAAGATCGACGGCTACACGGCCATCGAGAAGTTCCTGCTGGACCGGTTCGACCTGAAACAGGGCGAGAACTACTTCCCCTTCCCGTACGACTGGCGGCGCGACAACCGGGCCGCCGCCCGGCAGCTCTCCGAGCGGAGCAGGGACTGGCTGCGCGCCTGGCGCGAGAAGAGCGGCAACTCCGCGGCCCAGCTCGTGCTGGTCGGGCACTCGATGGGCGGCCTCGTGTCCCGCTACTACGTCGAAAGGCTCGAAGGCTGGAAGGACACCCGGGCCGTCGTGACCTTCGGCACCCCCTACTACGGCTCCCTCAACGCTGTCGAGTTCCTCTGCAACGGCTTCCAGAAGCGCATCGGCCCCTTCGAGCACGACCTCACCCGGCTCCTGCGCTCCTTCACCGGCCTGCACCAGCTCGTACCCGTCTACCGCTGCGTGTACGGGCCGGACGGCACCGCGGCCCTCCCCGCCAAGGCCGGGCTGCCCGGCTGGCAGGACCAGTGGAGCAGCCACCTCACCGACTTCCACACGGAGATGGAGGACGCGGCCGCGGACAACCGGAAGAACCCCGCGTGGGAATCCAGCCAGGTGGTCTACTACCCGATCGTCGGCACCGACCAGCCCACCCGGCAGTCGGCCCGGATCATCGGGGACAAGGTCGAGACCCTGATGGTCCGCGGGGACGCCGACGAAGGCGGCGACGGCACGGTGCCCCAGCTCTCCGCCGCGCTCTCCGGCTCCGAGGACGCTCGCACCTTCGTCCCGCAGAAGCACGGCAGCCTGCAGAACCACGCGGCCATGCTCGACCACATGAAGGGCATCCTCCAGTCCCTGCACGACGTCCACATCGCGGACCTGCGGTCCTTCATGACCTGCTGGTTCAACTACCTCGGCGACGACCTCTACCTCGACGGGGAACCGGTGGTCTGCGAGATCGGCGCGGACAGCTCACTGAGCGCGAGCGAACTGCCCGAGATCCCCGCCCGGATCTCGGTGACCAGCCGGACCACCGGCGTGCCCGTCGTCGACCGCACCGTCACGGTCCCCCGCGAACGCGGGCGGTTCGACCTCGGCGTACTGCCCCCCGGCACCTACGACCTGCTGATCAGCGCCAGCGCGGACACCTCGCCGCTGTCCGACGTCTTCGTCGTCGCGCCCCCGGAGACGACCGTGGCAGAATGACGGAACGTGACCGAAGCCCTCACCTCCGTCCTCATCGTCGACGCGGCGAACGTCGTCGGCTCCGTACCCGACGGATGGTGGCGCGACCGCAAGGGCGCCGCCGAGCGGCTGCGCGACCGGCTCGCGCAGCGGGACGCCGGCGAGGAGGTCATCCTCGTCGTCGAGGGCGCGGCCCGCGGCATCGCGTCCGTACCCGGAGTCCGGGTCGACTCCGCGCCCGGCAGCGGCGACGACCGCATCGTGGAACTCGCCGCCGCCCACGCCGGCCGCCCCTGCGTGGTGGTCACCGCCGACCGCGCCCTGCGCGAACGGGTGAAGGCGTACGGAGCCCACTGCGCCGGCCCCCGCACCGTGCGGCCATCCTGAGGACCCCCCGGGCGGAGTAATCCCTTCAGGCCATGCCCGCGGTTTCCACGGGCGGATCCCCGGCGGCGAACTAGGCTGGTGGGTTGTTCTCCGCCGGACCGGAACAACCCGGGCAGACCCGGGCTCCACCGGCACCCCGGACGTGTCCGGGAGCGAGACGCGAGGGCCTATGGCAGCCACACCCGAACGCGGTGAACTCACCCTGACGGCCGACGGGGCCCTGCCCGGCGAGCCGGTGCCCGACGAAGGGGAGCCGCTCGGGGACCCGGGCAAGTCCGCCCGGTTCTCCGCCGGGCCCGCCGCCCCCGCCCGTACCCTCCTCGACGTCTTCGAGGCCACCGTACGGGCCCACCCCGACGAGCCCGCCCTGGACGACGGCACCTCCCGGCTCACCTACCGGGCCCTGGCCGCCCGGGTCGAACGCCGCCGGCGCGCCCTCGCGGCGGCCGGGGTGGGACACGGCGACCGGGTCGGCGTACGCGTCCCCTCCGGCACCAACGAGCTCTACGTGGCCGTCCTCGCGGTCCTCGCCGCGGGCGCCGCCTACGTGCCCGTCGACGCCGAGGACCCCGACGAGCGGGCCCGGCTGGTCTTCGGCGAAGCCGGCGTACGGGCGGTCCTCGGCCCCGGCCGGAGCATCGACCGCACCGGCTCCACCGGCCGCCCCCCGGCCGCTCCCGCTCCGGCGCCCGCCGTCCGGCCCGGCCCCCGGGACGACGCGTGGATCATCTTCACCTCCGGCTCCACCGGCCGGCCCAAGGGCGTCGCCGTCAGCCACCGCAGCGCCGCCGCCTTCGTCGACGCCGAGGCCGCGCTCTTCCTCGCCGACGAGCCGATCGGCCCCGGGGACCGGGTCATGGCCGGACTCTCCGTCGCCTTCGACGCCTCCTGCGAGGAGATGTGGCTGGCCTGGCGCCACGGCGCCTGCCTCGTCCCCGTACCCCGCCACCGGGTGCGCAGCGGCGCGGACCTCGGCCCCTGGCTGGTCGAACAGGAGATCACCGTGGTCTCCACCGTGCCCACCCTCGCCGCGCTCTGGGAGCCCGCCGCCCTCGACGAGGTCCGGCTGCTGATCTTCGGCGGCGAGGCCTGCCCGCCCGAACTGGCCGCCCGCCTGGTCACCGAGGGCCGCGAGGTCTGGAACACGTACGGCCCCACCGAGGCCACCGTCGTCGCCTGCGCCTGCCAACTGACCGGCGCGGAGCCCGTCAGGATCGGCCTCCCCCTCGCCGGCTGGGAACTGGCCGTGGTCGACACGTCCGGCGAGCCCGTCCCCATGGGCGGCAGCGGCGAACTCGTCATCGGCGGCGTCGGCCTCGCCCGCTACCTCGACCCCGCCAAGGACGCCGAGAAGTACGCCCCGCTGGAAACCCTGGGCTGGCCGCGCGCCTACCGCAGCGGCGACCTGGTCCGTGCCGAACCGGAAGGCCTGGTCTTCCTCGGCCGCGCCGACGAGCAGGTCAAACTCGGCGGCCGGCGGATCGAACTCGGCGAGGTCGACGCCGCGCTCCAGGCCCTGCCCGGCGTCGCCGGCGCGGCCGCCGCCGTACGCACCGCCCGCGGCGGCAACCAGCTCCTCGTCGGCTACCTCGTCACCCAGGACGGCTGGGACCGCGCCGCCGCCGTCGAACGGCTGCGCGCCGCCCTGCCCGCCGCCCTCGTACCGCTGCTCGCCCAGGTCGACGCCCTGCCCACCCGCACCTCCGGCAAGGTCGACCGCGCCGCCCTGCCCTGGCCGCTGCCCGGCCTGGAGACCGCCGGCCCCGCCGAGCCCCTCCACGGCACCGAGGCATGGCTCGCCGAACAGTGGGCCGAGACCCTGGGCGTGCCCGTGACCGGCGCAGGCGACGACTTCTTCGCCACCGGCGGCAACAGCCTCGCCGCCGCGCAGCTCACCACCCGGCTGCGCACCCGCTACCCCGGCGTGGCCGTCCTCGACGTCTACCAGAACCCGACGCTGCGGAAACTGGCCCGGCGGCTGGAGCGGTCCGTCCGCGAGGACCGCGCCGCCCGCACCGTCGCACCGGTCCCGGCCCGCGCCAAGGCCGCCCAGTGCCTCCTGCTGCTGCCCCTGTTCACCCTCGTCGGCCTGCGCTGGACCGTCGCCCTGCTGGCGCTGGGCAACCTGCTCCACCGCCTCGGACCGTACCCGTGGGCGCCCACCGCCTCCTGGTGGTACGTGGCCGCCGGCGCCGCCCTGCTCTTCAGCCCGCCCGGCCGCCTCGCCATCGCCGCCGGCGGCGCCCGCCTGCTGCTGCGCGGGGTACGGGCCGGCCGCCACCCGCGCGGCGGCAGCGTGCACCTGCGGCTGTGGACGGCCGAACGGCTCGCCGAGTGCTCCGGCGCCACCTCCCTCACCGGCCCCTGGCTCCAGCGCTACGCCCGCGCCCTCGGCGCCCGCCTGGGCCCCGACGTGGACCTGCACTCCCTGCCCCCGGTCACCGGCATGCTCCGGCTCGGCCGCGGCTGCGCCGTGGAATCGGAGGTGGACCTCAGCGGCCACTGGCTGGACGGCGACCGCCTGGAGATCGGCCCCGTCCGGATCGGCGCCGGCGCCGTCGTCGGCACCCGCAGCACCCTCTTCCCCGGCGCCCGCGTCGGCAAGCGGGCCGAAGTGGCACCGGGCTCCGCCGTGGCCGGACAGGTCCCGGCCGGCCAGCGCTGGGGCGGCGCCCCCGCCGTCAGGCTCGGCCGGGCCAAGCACGACTGGCCCGGGGAACGCCCGCCGCGCGCCTTCCGCTGGCGGGCCATGTACGGGGCCACCGGCTTCTGCCTCACCGCCCTGCCGCTGCTCGCCGCGCTCCCCGCGCTGCTCGTCGCCCGCCGGTTCGTGCCCGCCGGCGCCGGACCCGCCGAGGCCCTGCGCGGGGCGCTGCTCGCCGTCGTGCCCGGCGCGCTCGCCTTCGCCCTGGCGTACGCGCTGCTCGTCCTGACCGCCGTACGCCTGCTCAGCCTCGGGCTGCGCACCGGGAACCACCCCACCCACAGCCGCGTCGGCTGGCAGGCCTGGGCGGTCGTCCAGCTGATGGACCTGGCCCGGGCGACGCTCTTCCCGCTGTACGCCGGGCTGGTCACCCCCGTGTGGCTGAGACTGCTCGGCATGCGCGTCGGCCGGGGTGCCGAGGTGTCCACCGTGCTCGCCCTGCCCAGCCTCACCACCGTGGGCGACGGCGCGTTCCTCGCCGACGACACCCTGACCGCCCCCTGCGTACGCGGCGGCGGCTGGATCCGGATCGGCCGCTCCGAGATCGGCCGCCGGGCCTTCCTCGGCAACTCCGGCATGACCGCGCCCGGCCGCAGCGTGCCGGACGGCGGGCTGGTCGGCGTCCTGTCCGCCACCCCGAAGAAGGCCAAGAAGGGCAGCTCGTACCTGGGCCTGCCCCCGGTGCGGCTGCCCCGGTCCGCCGCGGCCGCCGACCGCAGCCGCACGTACGACCCGCCCGCCCGGCTGCTGTGGGCGCGCGGCCTGGTCGAGGCCTGCCGGCTCGTGCCCGTCTTCTGCTCGGCCGGCCTCGCCGTCCTCACGCTGGCGGCGCTGTGCGCGCTCGCCGGGACCGGGGCCCTGGGCGTCCCGGGCGCGGCCCTGCTGTCCGGGGCGGTCCTGCTCACCGCGGGCGCCGTCGGCTGCGCCGTCACCGTGGCGGCGAAATGGCTGCTGGTCGGCCGGCACCGGCGGGCGGAACACCCGCTGTGGAGCGGCTTCGTCTGGCGGAACGAACTGGCCGACACCTTCGTGGAGGTGCTGGCCGTGCCCTGGCTCGCCGGAGCCGTCCCCGGAACCCCGCTGCTGGTCCTGTGGCTGCGCGGGCTCGGGGCGCGCATCGGCCGGGGCGTGTGGTGCGAGAGCTACTGGCTGCCCGAGACGGACCTGGTGACCCTCGGCGACGGGGTCAGCGTCAACCGCGGCTGCGTGTTGCAGACGCACCTCTTCCACGACCGGATCTTGCGGACGGATACTGTGGTCCTCCGCGAGGGCGCCACCCTGGGCCCCGGCGGAATCGTCCTGCCCGGGAGCACGGTCGGGGCGCGCAGCACCCTGGGTCCCGCCTCCCTGGTGATGGCCGGGGAGTCCGTCCCCGCCGACACCCGCTGGCTGGGCAATCCGATCGAGGCGTGGCGGTCCTAGCCCGGGGACCGCGGCACAGAGCGGGGAGCGGAACCGGCGATGAGCGGCCAGAGCACGGCGGTGGACCCGTACTTCCCGGACAACGGCGACCCCCGGTACCGGGTGCACCGCTACGAACTCGCCCTGGAGTACCGGCCCGGCCCCAACCGGCTGGCCGGCACCGCCCGGCTCAGCGCCATCGCCGGGCCGGCCCCGCTCGCCGAGTTCCACCTGAACCTGGCCGCCTTCCGGATCGGCCGGGTCCTGGTGGACGGCCGCGCCCCGCACTACACCCACCGGGCGGGCCGGCTCCGTATCCGGCCGGCCAAGCCCCTGCGCGCCGGGGCGGCCTTCACCGTCGAGGTCCACTGGTCGGGCAACCCGAAGCCGGTGCGCAGCCCCTGGGGCGGGCTCGGCTGGGAGGAGCTGACGGACGGGGCACTGGTGGCCAGCCAGCCCGTCGGGGCGCCGTCCTGGTACCCGTGCAACGACCGGCCCGCGGACAAGGCGGCCTACCACATCTCCCTGAACACCCCGTCCGCCTACACGGTGGCCGCCGTCGGCCGGCTCCTCACCCGGACCACCCGGGCCAGCACCACCACCTGGGTGTACGAGCAGTCCGCGCCCACCTCCAGCTACCTGGTCGGCCTGGCCGTCGGCCAGTACCAGACGGTGCTGCTCGGCGACCCGGGCCTCGGCGGGGTGCCGCAGACCGCCCACGTGCCCGCGCACGTGCTGCCGCGGTTCTCCCGGGACTTCGCCCGGCAGCCCGCCATGATGCGGCTCTTCGAGGAGCTCTTCGGCCCCTACCCCTTCGGCGAGTACGCGGTGGTCGTCGCCGACGAGGAGCTGGACGTCCCCGTGGAGGCCCAGGGGCTGTCCCTGTTCGGCACGAACCACGTGGACGGCGCGCGCGGCTCCGAGCGGCTCGTCGCCCACGAACTGGCCCACCAGTGGTTCGGCAACAGCGTGGGCATCGCCGACTGGCGCCACATCTGGCTCAACGAGGGCTTCGCCAAGTACGCCGAATGGCTCTGGTCGGAGCGCTCCGGGGGCCGCACCGCGCACGAGCACGCGACCGCCGCGCACCGGCTGCTGGCCTCGCTGCCGCAGGACCTGAGGCTGGCCGACCCGGGGCGCAGGCTGATGTTCGACGACCGGCTCTACCAGCGCGGCGGCCTGGCCGTGCACGCGGTCCGCTGCGCCCTGGGCGACGGGGCGTTCTTCCGGATGCTCCGCGACTGGGCGGCCCTGTACCGGCACGGGGTGGTGACCACGGCCGCCTTCACCGCGCACGCGGCGGGTTACGCCGCCGGGCCGCTGGACGGCCTGTTCGCGGCCTGGCTGCACGGCCCGGCCCTGCCGCCGCTGCCCCCGCCGCCGGGAGCGGAACCGGCCGCCTGACCGGGCACCGCGCGGCGGTGCCCGGCCGGGCGGCGACGGGTCACTGCCCGGCGCGGCCGCTCACCAGGGGCCACTCGCGGTGCAGGGCGCCCAGCGGGACGCGCCGCTCGACGACCGGCGTGCCGAACACGGACAGCTGGAGCTGGAGCTGCCCGCTCAGGTCGAAGCCGCCGTACAGCGCCCAGGAGCCGTTCGCCGAGGTCTTCCCGTCGGTGGAGGCGGTCGCGGAGGCGTCGGCCTCGCCGCGCAGGTAGGGGGCGAAGTCGGCGGTGACGCCGACGGCCCCGTACAGGCCCACGGAGGCCTCGGCGCCGAGGGCGCCCTTGACCCGGCCGGCGGCGGTGACGGTCGCCTTCACCGGGGTGCTGTGCACGGCCGAGGTGCTGACCGGGGTCCAGCCCTTGCCGGCGGCGTAGCCGCCGCCGACGCGGAAGTCGCCCTTGACGTCCTGCTGGACGTCGAGGGTGACCTTGCCGTCGGCCTCCACCTGTACGTAGCAGGTCAGTTCGAGGTTGACGACGACGGGCACCGGGCCGACCTGGAGCACCGGGTTGCTGCGCAGCTTGGCGAAGGGGATCCGCTTGGGGGCGCCGGTGCTCGCGGCGGCGCGGCCCTTGAGGGCCCACTGGGAGGACCAGTCGCCGCTCATGCCGAGGAACGCCGCGTCCGGGCCGTGGCCGGCGCCCTTGCTGCCGTCGTACGAGAACTCGACCTGGGGGGCGAGCTGTACGAAGCCGGACACCGAGGCGCCCGCCGAGGCGGGGGCGTCCTTGGCGGTGTCGACGGCGGCGTCCACGTCGAGCCGGAGGTTGCCCAGGGGCAGCTTGGCGCCCTGCGGGCCGAACGTGACGCCGGACCCCTTGGCCCAGGAGAAGGTGACGCCCTTCATCAGGGGTTCGACGACCACCGAGGCGGGGTCGACGGGGACCTTGCCGTCGGCCTTGTCGTCGCCGAGCGCGGCGGCCAGGGTGGTGGGCGCGGTCTTCACCTCGGTGCCGCGGTCGGTCTTGCCGACGACCTCGGTGACCTTCGCGAGGAGGCCGTCGGGGGCGCCGGGCGCCGGGGCGCTGGCGATGACGTCGCCCACCGCGACGGGCTTCGAGGCCGCGGCGGAGGGGGCGGCCGAGGGGCCCTTCGAGGGTGCGGCGGAGCGGTTCGGCGAGGTGCCGGCGCCTTGCGGGGCCGCGGATATGACGGCGCGTCCGCTGGCCTTGTCGTAGGACGCGACCTTCAGCTGGGCCTGCTCCGGGCCCTTGCCGCCGCGGGTGCGGGCGATGGCGGAGGGGGCGGCGGACCCCTGCGGCGCGGCGTCCACGTCCAGCCGCTGGGTGCCGTCGGAGGCTGAGGGGAGGGCCGCCGGGCTGCCCGGTCCGGCCGTGTTCACGGGGGCCGGGGAGGAGCAGCCGGCGGTGGTGAGCGCGAGGGCGGTCAGTCCGGGCAGCAGGAGGCGTCTGGCGAGCGTACGCACGTGGGTGTGACCTTCGAATTGGGGGGAAGTGCCGTTACTGGTAGGTAACGTGAAGGTTGATCATGCCACGGGCGCACGGCGCCGGTCACATCGGCCGACCGCCAACTCTCCTGCGGGGCAAGGTGGTTGAAGCTTCACTCATGGGGCTCCCCGGCCTGCCAGATCCGCCGGTACGCCTCGCGGTAGCCCGGCGGGTCCCAGGAGTCGGCGCCCCGGCTGTTGCCGGCCGTGGCGATGTGGACGGGGGCCACGTAGCCGCTCGCGGGCTGCCCGGCGAAGGCGCGGTTGAACTCGTCGACGATCTGCCAGCCCTGCTGGGACAGCGGCTCGGGGACGGTGGCCGCCTGGAACTGCCCGCTGTTGACCCGCTGGAAGGCGGACGGGTCCCCGTCGCCCGCGCCGATGTTCAGCGGCGGCCCCGCCCCGGGGCGCCCGGCCGCCCGCAGCGCCGGGGCGGCGTCGGCGAAGTACAGGTCGTTGATGGCGACGGAGTGCGTCCAGTCCTTCCCGAAGCGGGCGAGCAGGGAGGAGACCGCCTGCGGGGTGCGGCTGCTCGCGTCCGGGATCGGGATGTTCTCGTACGTCAGGAGCCGCACGCCGGAACAGGTGGCCAGCTCCCGTTCGATCAGGTCGGCCTTGTTCCGGGCGAAGGGGATCGAGTCGTCGGTGAACAGGACGACCCCCGCGTCGCCCCCGGACCGGGCGATGATCCAGTCGGCGCTGATCCGCGCCACGTCCTCCACCCTGGTGGTGACGTTGGTGAACAGCGCGGGGTCCCGGCTGGGCCCGGGGGAGTCCACCGCGTGCCAGCCGACCACCGGGATGCCCGCGGCGCGGGCCGCCGCCATCTGCCGCGAGGCCGGACGGGGGTCGAAGCCGCCGATGACGATGCCGGACGGCTTGAGGGTGACGGCCTGGCTGAGCGCCGCCTGGATGCCGGCCGGGGTGCCGTCCCCGTCGATCACCCGGACCGGCCAGCCGATCGCCTTCGCCGCCTCCTCGACGCCCTTGGCGACTCCCGCGACGCCCGGGTTGGTCATCGTCTGCGCGACGTACACGAGGCTCTTGCCGGGCACGGCCGCCGGGCCGGAGTCCGGCCCGTTCCAGGAGGCGCCGGCGGCCTCGGCCTGCCGGACGGCGGCCTCGGCCCGGGGCAGGACCCCGGGACAGCCGGCCTTCGACGGCCCGTTGCCGGACGGCGGCCCGCCGCCGCAGCCGGCCAGGAGGGCGGCGGCCGCCGCGAGCAGGGCCGCGGTGGCGACGGGCGTTCTCGGGTTCGGGTGCTTCGGGAACACGGTGCTCCTGGCGTGGGTGCGCGTACGGGGTGCTACGACGGGCCGGCCTGGACCGGTGCGGGCGTCTCCTGCCCGGGCGGCCGGCGGGAGGCGGCGGCACCGGCGCCCAGCCGGCGGCGCGCCGCCCAGCCGGCCAGGCCGACGGCGATGAGCAGGGTCCCGCCGTTGAACAGCGGAGTGGCCCAGAACTGGGCCCCGAGCTGGCCGATCCCGGCGAGCCCGACGGCGAGCACGGCGACGGCCACGACCGTGCCGACGGCGTTGGCGCGGCCGGGCCTGATCGTCGTGGAGCCGAGCAGGGCGCCGACGAAGGCCGGCAGCAGGTAGTCCAGCCCCGTGCTCGGGTTGCCGGTCTGCTGCTGGGCGGCGAGCAGCACCCCGGCGAAACCGGTGACCAGGCCCGAGCCCGCGAACGCGGCCACGCAGTAGGCGCGGGTGGGGATGCCGATGGCGGCGGCGGCCCGCGGGTTCGAGCCGATGACGTACAGGTACCGGCCGGCCGGGAGCCGCTCCAGCACCACCCACAGGACGGCCGTGACGCCCAGCACGTAGAAGGCCGGCAGCGGCAGACCCAGGAAACGTGCGTCGTACAGGGCGGTGAAGCCCGCCGGCATGCCTTCCGGGCCGGGCACGATCCGGGCGCCGCCGGTGATCCAGCCGGTGACCGCGTACATCATGGAACCGGTCCCCAGGGTCGCGATGAAGGAGTCGATCTGTCCGAACTCGACGATCACACCGGTCAGCGCCCCCGCCAGCGCGCCCCCGCACACCACCACCAGGCAGGCCGCGGGCCAGGGCCAGCCCTCCGTGACGACCAGCCGCATCACCATCACGTGCGCCAGCCCCAGCCCGTAGCCGATGGACAGGTCGAACCTGCCGGTGGCGATCGGGATCGTCGCCCCCAGCGCGAGGACGGCCGGGACCGCCTGGTTCGACAGGATCGCGGAGACGTTGTCCCGGGTGGGGAAGGTCTGCGGCAGGAGGAGCGAGAAGACCAGGAAGAGCAGCGCGGCCAGCACCGGCAGGCCGTAGCTGCCGATGTGGTGCCCGTGCAGCCGCTCCAGCGGGGACCGCCGCGGTGGGGAAGGGGTCATGGGCCCGTCGCGGTTCCGGTGACGGCCGGCATCGCCGAGGCCGCCCGGGTCAGCCCGGCCACCGTCAGCTCCCGGCCCGCGAGTTCGGCGCGCACCGCCCCGCGGACGAGGACCAGCGCGCGGTGGCAGAGGTCCGCGACCTCCTCGAAGTCGGTGGAGACGAGCAGCACCCCCACGCCCGCCGCGGCCGCCCCGTCGAGCAGCCGGTGGACCACCGCCTTGGCCCCCACGTCCACACTGGCCGTCGGCTCCTCCAGGACCAGCAGCCGCAGCCCGCCCCGCAGCCACCGCCCGACCATCACCTTCTGCTGGTTGCCGCCGGACAGCGTGGCGATGGGCACCTCGCCGTCCCGGGGCAGGACCCAGAACCGGTCGATCAGCGCGGCCGCCTCGGCGCGCTCGCGCCGGGGGGAGGTCCAGCGCCAGGCGGGCACGCCGGCGGCGCGCGGGTTCGCCAGGAAGTTCTCCCGCACCGTCAGCTCCGGGGCGCAGCCCTCCGCCTGGCGGTCCCCGGCCACGAAGCCGACACCGGCGGCCACGGCGTCCCGGACCGTACGCGGCCGGTACGGACGGCCCTCCAGCAGCACCCGCCCGCCGCGCACCGGCAGGACGCCCGCCACCGCACGGCCGAGCTCCCGGTGCCCGGCGCCGGTCAGGCCGACCATGCCGAGGATCTCGCCGGCGCGCAGCTCCAGGCCGACCGGTTCGGCGTGCCCGGTCCGCACCCCCTCCAGGCGCAGCAGGGGCGGGCCGGCCGGGGGCGCCGCGGGCGGGGCGGGGCGGCGTGCGGCGGGCTCGTGACCGACGACGGCCCGCACCAGCCGGCCGGGGTCGTACCCGGCGAGCGGGCCGTGCTCCACCACGCGGCCGTCGCGCAGGACGGCGAACGCGTCGGCGACCCGGTACACCTCGTCCAGCCGGTGGCTGACGTAGAGGATGCCGTGCCCCCGGTCGCGCAGGGCGTGCAGGACGCCGAACAGCCGGGCGCAGTCGGCGGCGGGCAGGGTGGCGGTCGGCTCGTCCAGGACGATGGCCCCGGCCCGGGCGGCCAGGGCGCGGGCGATGGCGACCAGCGAACGCTCCGCCGGGGCCAGGTCGGCGATCCGGGCGTCGGCGTCGAGGTGCCCGGCGACGATGTCCAGGGCCTCCTCGCACCGCTCGCGGGTCCGCCGCCAGGAGATCAGGCCGGCCCGGCGCGGGTAGCCCGTGCCCAGGGCGATGTTCTCGGCCACCGTCATCCACTCGACCAGCCCGGGGTCCTGGTGGATGAAGGACAGGTGCCGGGCGGTCCCGTGGGAGCCCAGCGGCCGGCCGGCCACGGTCACCTCGCCCGCGTCGGCGTGGTGGACCCCGGCGAGCACCTTGATGAGGGTGGACTTGCCGGCGCCGTTGGGGCCGAGCAGGGCCAGGACGCTGCCGCGGTACAGGTCGAGGTCGACCGAGTCCAGCGCGAGGGTGCCGCCGAAGTGCTTGCGCAGACCGCGCACGCGGACGAGGGGTTCTCCACCGGGACGCGGAGGTGGGCTCATTCCTCGACTCTAGATGACCTTGCCGCCCGGACCGGGTCACGCCGCGTCCAGGGCGCATTCCGCCCATATGACCTTTCCGTCGGGCGTGTAGCGGGTGCCCCAGGCCTGGGCGAGCTGTGCCACCAGGAACAGGCCCCGGCCGCCCTCGTCGGTGTTGGCCGCCTGGCGCATCCGCGGGGCGGTGTTGCTGGCGTCGTACACCTCGCAGATCAGGGTCCGGTCGTGGATCAGACGCACCCGCACGGGCTCTCCTCCGCCGTACCGGATCCCGTTCGTGACCAGCTCGCTGAGCAGCAGTTCCGTGGCGAAGGAGGACTCCTCCAGGCCCCACCGGCCGAGCTGCTCCATGGCCGCGGCGCGGACGTCGCCGACGCGGGCCGGGTCGGCCGGCAGCTCCCAGGCGGCGATCCGGTCCGGGGGAGTGGCGTGGGTGCGGGCGACCAGGAGCGCGATGTCGTCGGCGGGGTGCTCGGGGGCCAGCGCGTCCAGGATCGCCTGGCAGGTGTCCTCGGGGGAGCGGCCGGGGTCGGCGGCGAGGGTGCGGTGCAGCTCCTCCAGGGCGAGGTCGATGTCGCGGTGGCGGTCCTCGATGAGCCCGTCCGTGTAGAGGACCAGCCGGCTGTTCTCGGGGAGGTGGACCTCGGCGGACTCGAAGGGCAGGCCGCCCAGGCCCAGCGGCGGCCCGGCGGGCAGCTCGGGGAAGGTCACGCTGCCGTCGGGCAGCAGCAGGGCGGGCGGCGGGTGGCCGGCGCGGGCCATCGTGCACAGCTGGGTGGTCGGGTCGTAGACCGCGTACAGGCAGGTGGCGCCGACGATCGCGGTGCTGCCGGCGGCCGGGTCGTCCCCGCCCTCCTCGCGGTCCAGGCGGACCATGAGGTTGTCCAGGTGGGTGAGGAGTTCGTCGGGGGCCAGCTCCAGTTCGGCGAAGTTGCGGGCGGCGGTGCGCAGCCTGCCCATGGTCGCCGCCGCGTGCAGTCCGTGGCCGACGACGTCGCCGACGAGGAGGGCGACGCGGGTCCCGGACAGCGGGATGACGTCGAACCAGTCGCCGCCCACCCCGGACTCGGCGGGCAGGTAGCGGTGGGCCACCTCGACGGCGCTCTGCTCGGGCAGCCCGTGGGGGAGCAGGCTGCGCTGGAGGCTCAGGGCCAGGGTGTGCTCGCGGGTGTAGCGGCGGGCGTTGTCGATGCACAGGGAGGCCCGGGCGGCGAGTTCCTGGGCGAGGGAGCGGTCGTCGTCCCCGTACGGGGCGGGGTTGCGGGAGCGGTAGAAGCACGCGACGCCGAGGACGACGCCCCGCGCCAGCAGCGGCACGGTGATCAGCGAGTGGATGTTGTGGGCGAGGAGCAGCTCGGCGTGCTCCGGGTCCTGGGCGATCCAGCCGAAGGCCGCCTTCAGTTCGGGCTCCAGTACCGGCTGCCCGGTGGCCAGGGAGCGCATGTGGGGCGTGGTCGGGCGGAGCACCAGCCGTTCGCCGACCGGGTAGAAGGGGCAGTCGTCGCGGATGCCGTGCACCACCGTGCGGTGCAGTTCCCCGGTCGGGTCGCCGGACTCCTCGCCGCGCAGCACCGACTCGGGCACGTCGACGGTGACGAAGTCCGCCAGTCTCGGGACGGCGGTCTCGGCCAGTTCCCGGGCGGTGCGGCCGACGTCGAGGGTGGTGCCGATCCGGGTGCTGGCCTCGGCCAGCAGCTCCAGCCGCCGGCGTGCCGCGACGGCGTACTTCCCGACCTCCGGCTCGCCGACCAGCACCAGCCCCCGCACCGCGCCGCCGCCCGGGGCGGGGGCCGCGGGCGCGCTCCCGGACGCGGGCGCGGCGGCGTGGGCGTGCAGGGGCGCGTGGGTGTGGTCGGGGGCGGGCGCGTGGTGCTCCTCCTCGTCGGGCAGCAGGGCCTCGACGACGATCCCCTCCACCCCGGCCGGGCTGGTCACGGGCCGGCTGACGAGGGTGACCCGGCGGCCGTGCGACAGGGACACCTCCGCGGCGGCCCGGCGCGCGCCGGACAGCAGCTCGGTGGCCTTCTCCTTGAGGGTCGTGTGGTCGCTCTGCTCCAGCTCGCTCAGCAGCAGCTCCGCCAGGGTCAACGGATGCCCGTCGAGGGCGTCCCCGCGGGCCCGGACCCGGTTCCCGGCCTCCAGGTAGGCCTGCAGCAGCCCGCGCTCGCGCGCCGAACTCTGCTCCATCAGCCGCCGTTCGATGGCCTCGGCGGCCCGGCGGACGACCGCGGCCAGCGCCGGGTCCGCGTCCGTGTAGGGGTAGCCCAGGCACAGGACGCCCTCGATGTGCCCGCTGAGCTGGTCGCGGATGGGAGCCGCGGTGCAGGCGCTGGACTGGGAGCGTTCGGCGAAGTGCTCGGCACCGTTGACCTGGACGAGCTGCCGCTCCGCGAGGGTCAGGCCGATCCCGTTCGTCCCCGCGACCCGCTCGGAGAACACGAAGCCGGGCTGGGTCTGGATGGCCGGCAGCCGGCCGGGCAGGGACTTGTCGCCGAAGCGGCGTTCGAGCACGGTGCCGTGGCCGTCGGCGAGGCAGATGTTCATCCGGCTGCCCGCGAAGAGCGCCGCGAGCCGGTCGAGGACGGGCACGGCGGCGCGGACGACGGGTCCTTCCGCGTCGAAGTCCTCGGTGAACGGCAGCTCGGTCTGGTCCGGCGACAGCCCCAGCAGCAGGCTGCGCTGCCACGAACTCAGGATCGGGCTGCGCACGCTGCGTACGACCGACTCGGCGGACCCGCCGTGCAGGAACCGGTCACGGGACTGCACGGGGCCGGTGCGGTCGTCGACGACCCCCATGTGCACCACTTCCCTCGTCGGAGCAGTCTCGATGGCCCGGTTTTGAGTATATTCCTCAACATTTGTCGGGGCGTGGGGGCGGGACGGCCGTGCCGGGGACGGCTCACAGCACCGCGACCGGGTTCACGGGCGAGCCCGTCCCGCCCGGCACGTTCAGCGGGGACACCACGAGCATGAACGCGTGCCGGCCCGCCCCGGCGCAGGCGGCGGAGAGCGCCTCCAGGTCGAGGTTGTCCAGGAGGGGCACCCCCATCGCCGTGAGGGCGAGGGCGTGGACGGGGGAGTGCAGGCCCTCCACCGGCGAGGGCCGCACGTCGCTGTCCCCGTCGGCGCCGAGCAGGGCCACGCCCCGCTCCGCCAGCAGCGGTACGGCGTCCACGTGCCAGCCGGCACTGCCCGTCCCCGGGTCCCACGGGCCCAGCTCCGTCCGGCGGCGGAACCGGCCGGAGCGCAGCAGGACCGCGTCGCCCTCCCCGATCCGCACGCCGAGCACCTCCTCCGCGGCCAGGAGGTCCCGCGCCCGCACCGCGTGCCCCGGCTCCAGCCAGGGCACCCCCAGCACCGCGGGCAGGTCCAGCAGCACGCCCCGGGTCACCAGCGGGCCGAGCGCCGCCACCGAGCCGAACCGGACGCCCCCGGCTCCGGCCTCCTCGTGCGCCGCGCGGCCGTCGTAGAGTCGCCCCCGGTAGCCGATGTGCGACAGCGCGTCGAGGTGGCTGACCGACTTGCCGTGGTAGTCCGCCCCGAGGAAGTCCTTGTACGCGGCCGGCTCCGGCTCCTCCACGTCGCCGAGGTCGGTCATGTGGTGCAGGGCCGGCCGCGCGTTGTCCGGGCCGGGGGCCGTGTCCCAGGGGCGCCCGAGCGCCACGACCGTGCCCGACCGGACCAGCGCGGCGGCCCCGCGCACGTGGTCCGCCGCCACCCCGTTCCACGCGCCGCGCCCGGCCGCCTCCCCCTCCCACCGGCCCCAGGTGCGGACCGCCTCGAACAGGGCGTCGAACTCGCGGCGGGAGACGGCCGCCGCCCCGCCGGGGGGATCCTCCGGCGGGGGAGCGGGGGCATCGGCGGCGCTGGGGCTCATGGGGCACTCCGGGGTCGGTACGTCCGTGGCCCGACCTCTATGCCCGCCGGGGCGCGCCGTCTACCAGGCCCGCATCGGCTCCCCCTCCACGAGCTGCGAGACGAAGCCGTGCGGCCCCCGCGCCGGCTCCCCCAGGACCGTCACGCGGTGCATCACCCGGTCGACGTCGAGGTGGGCGAAGTCGGTCGGGGCGAAGTGGCAGGTGCTGCGGTTGTCCCAGAGGGCGATGCTGCCGGGCTCCCAGCGGAAGCGGACCGTGTACTCGGCGCTGGTCAGGTGCTGGAACAGCAGCTCCAGCAGGTGGCGGCTCTCCAGCTCGGTGAACCCGGTGATCCGGGTGGTCGAGCCGGGGCTGACGAACAGGGCCCTCTCGCCGGTCTCGGGGTGGACCCGCACCACCGGGTGGACGGCCACCTGCGGGTCCCCGCAGTACATCCCCAGGATCTCGCGGTCGCGCTCGTCGGAGTGGCGCAGGTGCACGGCCGTGAAGAAGGCGTGCTCGGCGGTCAGCCCGTCCACGAACTCGCGCAGCGGCGCCGACAGGCCCTCGTACGCGGCGACCGTGTTGGTCCACTGGGTGTCACCGCCGAAGGCGGGGGTCCGCTCGGCCCGCAGGACGGAGAGGCTGGGCGGGTTGACGGCCTGGGTGAGGTCGCTGTGCCAGCCGGCCAGCGGTGAGGTCCACTTGCGGCGGTAGTGCTCCTCGAAGTCGGCCCCGTAGCGCTCGGTGTCGGCCTTCGGGTCGACGGTGAGGATCTCCGGGTACCCCTCGGGGTGCACGCCGTGCTTCCTGCCCTCGCGGCGGGTCAGCGCGCCGAAGCGGCGGCCGAAGGCTATGTGCTGGGCGTGGGTGATGTCCTGGCCGCGGAAGAAGACGACCCGGTGGGCGAGGACGGCCCGGCGGATCTCCTCCACCACGGCCTCGTCGAGCTCCTGCCCCAGGTCGACCCCGGAGATCTCGGCGCCGATGCGGCCGGCCACCTGCTCGACGGAGATCCTGGTGGGCTGCGCGGTCTGCGTCACGGTTGTGCCTTTCTGGAAGATCGGTACGGCTCAGCCTGGGTGGGCCACCAGCTGTGTCCACAGCGGGAGCAGCAGCAGCGCGAGGACCGAGCTCTTGATGACGAGGGAGGCCGACATGTCGACCCCGACGTCGTAGCGCTGGGCGAAGATGAACAGGTTCTGGGGCGCGGGCATCGCCGCGATCAGGACGAGGTAGCTCAGCCACTCGCCCTCCACCCCGAAGACGAAGCGGCACACGGCGTAGGTGATCAGCGGCAGCGCCACGCACTTGAAACCGGTGATCCAGACCTCCTCCATCGTGGTGCCGCGGATCTTGATCCCGCTTCCGCCCAGGTGCAGGCCGAGGGCGAACAGCGCGACGGGAGAGGCGCTGTCGCCGACGAAGGTGAAGCTGTCGAGCACGACCCCGGGGACCGTGACGGGCAGCAGGTTGAGCACGATGCCCGCGTTGCAGGCGATCACGACGGGGGTCATCAGCGAGGCGGCGACGGCCGATCCGAGCCGCCGGGCCGGACTCCCGACCCGGTCCGGCCGGCCCAGCTCCATGATCGAGATGATGATCAGGGACAGCACGCACACCTGGAACAGCAGCACCGGGAAGATCGGCGCCGCGTTCCCGAACAGCATGATGAACACCGGCACGGCGAAGTAGGCCGTGTTCACCTGGACCGCGGCCATGATGCGCAGCGCCACGCCGCGCGGATCGCGTACGCCCAGGACCCAGGCCAGTACGCCGATCAGCGCCGCCGCGGCGCACGCGGCGGCCGCGTACCCGCCGATGGCCCGCCAGTTGAACAGGGCCCCCAGGTCGCTGCGGTAGATGTTCCCGAAGAGGAAGCAGGGCACGGCGAAGAGGAACGCGTAGTCCGCGAACACCTTGGAACTCTCGGCCGGCACCACCTTCCGCCGTGCCAGGACGACCCCGCAACCGAAGGCCAGCACCACCGGTGCGAGTTTTTCCAGAGCATCAACCGCTCCCATGCACGTGCCCTTGCTCCCGCGGCCCCCCGGAAGGGGCCTGTTTCCCTGTCGCGACGGCTTCCTACCGGGCCCGGACCAGCTCCCGGTAAGCCGTGACGATCTTGCGTGTCACCGCGTTGCCGGCGACGTCGTAGTGATGATCATCGAGGCGGCCGACGGGGAGGATCTCACACGCGGTCCCGCACAGGAACGCGCCGTCGGCCTCGCCCGCGAACGCCGGGGCCAGGTCGGTGACCACGCACTCGATCCCCTCCCGCCCGGCGATGGCCAGCACGCACGCCCGGGTGATCCCGTCGATGGTGCAACGGGTCGTCGGGGTGTACAGCGCCCCGTCCTTGGTGAAGAACAGGTGCGCACCGGTCGCCTCGACGAAGTTCCCGCGGTCGTCGAGCAGCAGTGCGTCGTCGAAGCCCGCCCGCAGCGCCTCGTTCTTGCTGACCGTGCCGATCATGTAGTTGCCGGCGGCCTTGCTCTTGACCGGCGCGTACTCCGGCGAAGGCCTGCGGTAGCGGCCCGTGACCAGGGAGATCCCCTGGTCCACGGCGTCCTCCGCCGCGTAGTAGCCCGCCGGGAGCTCCCACGCGGCCACCGAGGTGTGCACGGACGTCTTCAGCGCCGCGGTCTGGATGATCTCCGAGCCCCGCCAGGCGTTCATGCGGACGTAGCCCTCGGTGATGCCGGCCTCGGCGACCACCGCGCGGGTGGCCTCGTACAGCACCTCCTCGGTGTGCTCCAGCTCGAAGTCCAGGATCCGCGCCGAGGCGCCGAGCCGCGCGATGTGCTCCCTGAGCATGAACGCCTCGCCGCCGTAGACGCGGACGCCCTCGAAGATGCTGGAGGCGTAGTGCAGTCCGTGGCTGAGCACGTGGAGCCGGGCGTCGCCCCAGTCCACGAGGGAGCCGTCGTACCAGATCTTCCCGGTGCGCTGGTCGAAGGGGATCACAGCGGCCTCCTCCTCAGAGCGCGAGGTCGAAGAGCTGCCGCGGCAGGTCCCCGACGAGGGCGATGAAGCGCCGCTGGTGCCGGGTCAGGCTGCGCACCGACACCCCGTGCAGGGCCAGCGGGTTGATCGGGTACAGCACCAGGGTGTTGCTCCGGTACGGGACGGTCGTGACCTCCTCGACGTACTGCGGGTCGATGTCGAAGCGGTTGTCACCGTACTCGGAGGCACTGGTGTGGAACTTGTGCCCGCCCGGCCGGTACTTGTACAGCACGAGGTCGCCGCCGGTCGCGTCGTCCTCGGGCAGGCGCATGTAGAACAGGCCGCCGAACAGCTTGTGCGGCTTGTCCACGTGCGGTCCGCGGTAGGCCGAGGGGCGGCCGGTGACCGCCGAGTTGATGACGGCCGTGCAGTCCAGCAGGATGTCGTGCGTCTCGAAGGCGTCCCGGTTGCGGCGGCCCACGCGCAGCTCGCGCAGCGGGCCCACCAGCTTCTCGGCCTCCGGGAGGTTGGCGAGCAGGTCCTCCTGGAAGAGGTCGAGGAACTCCTCGTAGAAGGCCGGGGAGGAGTGGTAGGTGACGAAGTCCTTCCACACCTGCGCCATCGTGTCGTCGGCCAGGACCATCTCGGACATGTAGTTGTAGCGCTCGTTCGAGGTGATCGGCTTGCCGATCCGCTCGCCGATGTACTCCGCCGTCGGCATCGACTTCGCCAGGGCGTCGTACAGCTCCTGGGGCAGCGCGTCGCTGATCACGACGTGCGGGAACGGGTCGCGGCGGATGTCGGCCTTGGTGACGCCGGCCAGCAGCGAGGTGATCGCGGGGCGGGACCCGGGCGTGTCGGTCATGTCCTGTCTCGTTTCTCGGGGTGGGAGGGGTTCAGAGGGCGGCGGGGGTCAGCCCGCGGGCGGAGAGCCAGGTCTCCAGGACCAGGAGCGACCAGAGCAGTTCGGCGGCGTGCGCCCCCGGGCTCTCGGTCTGGGAGCGGAAGAGTTCGCGGACGGCGTCCCGGCGGACGTAGTCCAGGCAGCGGGCGCCGGGGCCCAGGAGGACGTCGCCGACCATGTCGTACAGCGCCTCGCCCGGCCGGATCATCGCCGCCACCGGCAGGGTGAACGGCTGCTTGGGCCGGTCGACGACGCTCCGCGGCACCCAGGCCCGGGCCGCCAGCGCCACCGGCGCCTTCACCGTGTCGCCGGCCACCTTCACCGCGGCGGGCAGCGCGTGCGCCAGCCGCATCACCGACGGCTGCAGGAACGGGATCCGGGCCTCCACCGAGTGGGCCATGCTCAGGTGGTCGACGCGGCGCAGGATGTAGTACGGGAACCGCTCCGCCTGGTCGTAGCGCAGCAGCGTCTCCAGCTTCCCGTGCGGGCCGGAGCGCACCCGGCGCGCCAGCTCGTCGCCGCTGAGGTCCCCGAAGTGCCCGCCGGCCGCCCGTACGCGCTCCAGGTGGGCGGGCGTGTACAGCCGGCCGAGCGCCGCCGGGCCGGCGACGGCCATCGTGTCCTGGTAGGCGCGGTGCCAGGCGGAGTCGCCGTCCCGGTCCGCCTTGGTGAACCGCGCGTACCCGGCGAACAGCTCGTCCGCCCCGTCACCCGTCAGGGCCACCTTGAACCCGGCCTCGTGCACCGCCTCGAACAGGGCGAAGGTGCTCAGGCTGTGCGGGGCGTTGTTCGGCTGGTCGAGGTGGCGGGTGAACCGCTCCACCAGCTCCGGGAACCCCGCCGGGTCCAGGAGCACCTGGTGGTGCTCGGTGCCGCAGTGGCGGGCCACCTCGGCCGCCCAGTGGCGCTCGTCGGCCGGCCAGTCGCCCCGGTAGGCGATGTTGAACGAGGCCACGTCGGACACCAGGTGGGCGGCGAGGGCGGTGGTGTAGCTGGAGTCGAGCCCGCCGCTGGTGATCACGCAGACCGGGACGTCTGCGTCGAGCATGCGGCCCATCTCGGTGCGCAGCAGCCCGTCCAGCAGCTCCGCCGCGGCCTCCGCGGTCGGCTCGCCGCCGGGCCAGTCGACCTCGGCGGGCTCCAGGGCGGTGCGGGTGAGGGTCTCGCGGCCGTCCGCGAAGCGCAGCACCGAGCCGGGCTCCAGGGTGCGTACCCGGCTGTACACGGTGCCCGGGCCCCAGACCGCCTTCCCACCGAGGTAGCGGTCGACGGCGAGCGGGTCCAGCTCGTCGGGGAAGTCCGGGAAACGGGCCAGCGCCCGCAGCTCGGAGGCGAAGCACAGCCGGCGGCCGTCGGCGGACACGTAGTAGTACAGCGACTTCATGCCCGCGTGGTCGGTGAAGAGCTTCAGACAGGGCTCCTCCCGCTCGTCGACCACCGCGATGGCGAACATGCCCTCCAGCCGGCTGGTGAAGGCGTCGCCGTACAGCTCGTACAGCGGCAGCAGCACGTCGCCGTCGCAGTCGCCCTCGAAGGAGTAGCCGTGCGAGGCCAGCTCCGCGCGCAGCTGCCGGTGGTTGTAGATCTCGCCGTTGAACACGCAGCACAGCGCGCCGCGCACGAAGGGCTGGTCGCCGGAGGCTATGCCCTGGATGGCGAGCCGGTTGTTGCCGAGCGCCCAGCCGTCACCGCGCCGGACGGTCTGCGCGTCCGGCCCGCCCTCGACCATCGCCGCCGCGACGGCGTCGAGCACCTCCCGCCCGGCGGTCTCCCCGCCGAAGCAGCCGTGGATGCGGCACATGGCTCACACCTCCGTCCGGCGGCCGGGGGCGGGGGCGCTCCCGGCGGCTTCGAGGGAGCGGGCGGCGGAACCGGCACGGCTCTGCCGGGCCCCGGGGTGGTGCCGGCCGACGAACTCGGTGACCAGCTCGACCTGCCGCAGGATGTCGTCCAGCTGGGCGGGGGACGGGCTGACGCCGTGGCCGTCCAGGGCGCTGTTGCCCGTCTTGAGGTAGACCGGCGCCGCCACCCGGACGATGTCCGGGGCCTCGTAGGTGCGGATGAAACCGCCCGAGCTCCGCGGGTTGTCCACGTGCAGGTCCAGCGGGACCGTCACCGCCTGCCGCAGTGCCGCGATCATCGGCAGCGTCAGGTCGCGCACCGGGTTGAAGCTGTTCGCGCCGAGCATCTCCAGCATCTGCGCCGACGCCGGATTGCCCTGCCCGCAGTGCGCCGACACCTTCAGGTGGATCCCGGCCGGCAGCTCGCCGGCGGTCCGCAGCCGCCCCAGCACCCACAGCAGGCCCTCGTCGTAGACGACGAACCCGCGCACGCCCAGGCCGATCCCGCGCTTGACGTCCTCGACGGCGCGCACGATCTGCTCCTGCCCGCGCAGCCGGTAGCCGATCCGGGCCCCCTCCGGGGTCTGCGCCCCGGCCCCGATGTCGTTGGTGGCGCGGGGGCCCACCGACATCAGGACCTCGGCGCCGAACTCCTCGCCGAGCGCCACGTACTCGCCGATCTCGCGGGCCGTGTGCCGGTACATGCCGCGGGTCTCGGTGATGCGGTTGACGGTGAAGCCCCGGCGCCGGCTCTCGCGCAGCAGCCGCTCGGCGGCCTCCACCGAGTTCACCGTCGGCACCTCGATGCGGAAGTGCCCGCCGTCGGGGAAGACGGCGTCCGAGTCGGGCGTGAGCTGCGGGTCCCCGTCCGGCAGGCCCAGCCGGGCGAGCTGCCGGCGGGTCTGGTCGAAGAAGGCGGTCGTGGTCGTCGTGCCCGTCGTGCTCGTCGTCCTCACCTCGTCACCTCGAAACCGAGCCGCTCGGCCGTGCCGGCGACGACCTCCTCGGCGATGCGTATCGACGTCGCCCGGTCGGGGTGCACGACCTGGACCTCGCCGAAGTTCCCGAGGTTGCCCCGGCAGGGCAGCAGGGTGCCGCCCTCGGGGAAGCGGACCGTGAACGAGTGCAGGCTGTCGCCGTACCGCTCGGCGGCCCAGTCCGGGTCCGGCACCCGCTCCGGGGCGGCCACCGCGTCGGCGGCACCGAACCAGCGGACGGTGGCGTACCCGTCGAAGGACGTCGGGCCGCGCTCGACCGCCTCGTTCAGGTGGATCCGGACGAGCAGCTCGAAGATGTCCCCGCCGCCCGCGAGACGGAACAGGTTCGGCAGGCAGGAGCCCATGATGCGGGGGTTGAGCTCGATCAGCCGGGGCGTGCCGTCCGCGCCCAGCATCACCTCCACGTGGAACACGCCGAGCCGCAGGCCGACCGCGCCGACGACCTCTTCCGCGAACCGCATCACCCGGTCGTGCTCCTCGGCGGAGATGCCCGCCGGGATCGTCGTACCGGTCTCCAGGGCCTCGTGCCGGTGCCAGGTCGAGCGCTCGCTGACCGCCAGCCGCAGGAACCGCCCGTGCACCAGGCCGATCTCCGCGGAGACGAAACGCCCGCTCAGGTACTCCTCGACGAGGATGCCCGCCGCGTACGCGCCGTCCGGGGCCCCGGCGAGGACACCGGCCAGCTGCTCCTCGTCCGCGACGACGTGGGCGCCCTCGCTCCCGGAGCCCCGGGCCGGCTTGACGACGACGGGGTACCCGCCGGCCGCCGCGAAGGCCGCGGCCTCCTCGAAGCCGCCGACGACCGCGTACCGGGTGGTGTCCACCCCGGCCGCCGCCAGGACCTCACGGCAGCGGTCCTTCTGCTTGGCCGTCTCGGCCGCGGCGGCGTCGGTGAAGGGCACGCCGATCTCCTCGGCGATCCGCGCGACGGGGACCACCAGCGCGTCGACGGTGGCGACGAAGCCGTCGACCGGCCGCTCCCGGTGGACCTCCAGCACGCACGAGCGCAGCGCCCCGGGGTCCGTGGCGTCCTTCAGGACGTGGACCCGGTCCACGAAACGCCCGTACGGGGAGGCGTCGAAGTCGATGTTCTGCGCCTGCTCCATGAGCAGCGAGCGGATGAGCGTCACGTGGTGCCCGAGCCGCTTGGCGGCCTCGAACGCGGGGGCGTTGCCCGCCTTCCAGGTCACGAAGACCACGTGCCGGGCCTCGGGGGCGGACGGGTGCGGGGGGTGCAGTGGGTCGGTCATCGTGTCTTCCTCGCGAAGCGCTGGCCGATGCGGACGAATCCCGGGACGGCGGTACCGGGGGTGGGGATGAAGGAGATCGAACCGGCGAGGACGTTCCTCTCGGACATCGAGCTGAAGCCGCCGGCGCCGGACAGCACCAGGTCGCCCTCGTCCAGGCACAGCCACGCGCCGCCCGGCTGCCGCTCGGAGTACGCGTAGCGCAGGTGCTCCGCGCCCCGCAGCACCTCCAGCCGGTAGCCGTCGGAGGCGTACAGGCCGGCGCAGTCGTCGAGTTCCATCTCGAAGGGGCGGCCGGTGCGGATGAGCCCCTCACCGGTGAGGGCCCGCAGCAGGTCCTCGTAGAGCCCGAAGGCCGGGTAGGCGTTGGCGAGCAGCAGCAGGAACGAGCGCTCCTCGGGGAAGATCTGGATGAAGTTGTGGTGGCCGCTGCCGTTGGAGTTGAAGCCGAAGGCGGACGGCCCGAACATCAGCCAGCCCAGGCCCCACGCGTGCATGAAGTGGTGGCCGGGGACGGGGATCTGGGGCGTGCGCATCTCGCGCGCCAGCTCGGCGGAGAGCAGGCGCTCGCCGCCGGGGGCCACCCCGTCGTCGACGGCCAGCATCGCGATCCTCGCAAGCTCCTCCAGGGTGAGGCAGACGGAGAACGAGCCGGCCGCGTCGTCGGCGACGGTCTGCGGCGGCGGGTCGTGGCGCACGTACCCCTCAACGCGTTCGGTCCACACGTAGCCGGCCGAGACCGCGCCCCCGTAGTGGCCGCCCTCGGTGAGGGTCTCGGGGACCTCCCGGATGCCGAGCGGGGCGAGCATCAGCTCGTTCACCGCGCGCCGCCACGGGACGCCGAGCAGCTTCTCGATCAGCGCGGCGACGATCGAGGTCCCCACCGCCGAGTACGCGAACACCTCACCCGGCTCGAACAGCTGGCCGTAGGCGGGCAGGGTGGCGATGTAGGAGTCGAGGTCGGGCAGGCCGGTGTCGTGCCACACCTCGTACGAGTCGTCGACCCCGCTGGTGTGCGACAGGAGGTGGCGCAGCGTCACCTTGACGGTGCCCCCGCCGCGGCGCCGGAACGCCTGCGGCAGCAGCTCGTCCAGCGGCTGGTCCAGCCCCAGCAGGCCCCGGTCGACCAGGCGCAGCGCGACGAAGGCCAGCATCGGCTTGGTGACGCAGGTGACGCGCTGGCGGGTGCCGGGCCCGTACGGGGCGCCGGAGACCGTGTCGGTGACGCCGTGGTAGGTCAGCTCCAGCTCCCCGTCCAGGAACACGGCCGCGCCGGCCCCCGGTACGCCGTGGCCGCGGGCGGACTCGCGCAGGGTGTCGGCGACGGCGCGCCGCCGCTCCGCCGGTCCCGCCGACGCCCCGGCGGCCGCCGCCTCCCCGCCGCGGGTGCGGCGCAGCAGTGCGGCCTGCTCGGCGAGGGTGCGGTGGCGGTAGATCTCCGCCACCCGGACGGGCCGGCCGGCCGCGTCGGACAGGCGCGCCGCCAGCAGGGTGGCGAGCAGCGAGTGGCCTCCCACGGAGAAGAAGTCCACACCGGGGGAGACCCTCGCCAGGCCGAGCAGCTCGGACCAGATCCCCGCCACCTCGGCCTCGTCGGGGTCGTCGAAGGCGCCGCCGTCGGTGCCGTCACCGGCCTGCGGCCCCCAGTCGACGTCCCGGGCCGCCAGGGTCTTGCGGTCGACCTTGCCGTTGGGCAGCCGGGGCAGCCGCTCCTCGACGACGATCCGCGCGGGCTGCATGTAGTGCGGCAGCTTGGCCCGCAGGTGGTCGGCCATGGCCTCGACGGTGACGCCTCCCCCAGACTCCGTCCGGGGGGACCCCCAGCCCTCCAGGCCCACGTAGCAGACCAGCCGGGTGTCCCCGTCGGTGCGCACGGCCAGCGCCGCGACGTCCTTCAGGCCCACGACCCCGCGCAGCGCCGCCTCCAGCTCGCCGAGCTCGATCCGGAAGCCGCGCACCTTCACCTGGTTGTCCCGGCGGCCCAGGAAGCGGAGCTCGCCGTCCTCCGTCCACCGGGCCAGGTCGCCGGTGCGGTACAGCCGCCCGCCCGGCACCTCGCCGAGGTGCGCGGGAGCGGCGGTGAACGAGGCCGCGGTGCGTTCGGGGTCGTTGATGTAGCCGGCGGCCAGGCCGTCGCCGCCCAGGTGGAGTTCACCGGTGGCGCCGAGCGGCACGGGCCGGCCGAGCGGGTCCAGGAGGTGGGCGGTGGTGTTGTGGACGGGCACGCCGATGGTGGGCGCGCCGTCGGTGGGGCCGGTGAAGCACTTCCAGGTGGAGTACGTGGTGTCCTCGGAGGGCCCGTACAGGTTGTAGAGCCGTTCGACGCCGGTGGTGGCGAAGGCCTCGTTCACCAGTTCCCGGGACAGCGGCTCGCCGGCCACGTTCAGCACGCGGGTGGAGGCGGGCACCGCGCCGCGCTGGAGCAGTACGTTCAGGGCGCTGGGCACGGTGTTGACGAGGGTGGGGCGCAGCCCCTCGTCCTCGGTCAGCGCGAGGACGTTGTCCACGACGACGACGCAGCCGCCCCGGGTGAGCGGGGCCCACAGCTCGAACACCGACAGGTCGAAGTTGAGCGAGGTGGAGAA
Source organism: Streptomyces sp. NPDC004126 (assembly GCF_050275515.1). Taxonomy (NCBI): domain Bacteria; kingdom Bacillati; phylum Actinomycetota; class Actinomycetes; order Kitasatosporales; family Streptomycetaceae; genus Streptomyces; species Streptomyces sp. NPDC004126. The sequence continues at coordinate 41,316 of NZ_JBNNPF010000021.1, forward strand.
CAGCACCCGCCGCAGGTCCTCGTCCCCGTACGTCTCCTCGGCCCAGGCGAGGAGCGCGGCCACGTTGCGGTGGCTGATCACCACGCCCTTGGGCAGGCCGGTGGAGCCGGAGGTGTGGATCAGGTGGGTGGTGTCCCGCGGGCCGACGGCGACGGCCGGGGACCGCTCGTCCTCGGTCTGCGCCTTCTCCCACAGCTCCGGCCGGGGAAGCGCCCGTACGGGCCCGCCGCCGAGCCAGGCCGGGGCCTCGTCGCCGTCGTGGACGACGGCGGCCAGGTCGGCGGTGCCGGCGATGGCGGCCAGCCGGTCCGCCGGGTAGGCGGGGTCGAGCGGTACGTACGCGCAGCCCGCCTTGTGCACGGCGAGCAGCAGGGCGACGGCGTGGTGCGTGCGGCCCAGGGAGAGGCCGATCCGCGAGCCCGGGGCGATCCCGTGGGAGGCCAGGGCCCGGGCCAGCCGGTTGGCGCTCCGGTCGAGCTCGCCGTACGTGAGCACGCCGCCCCGCCATTCGACGGCCGGGGCGCCGGGGGTGCGGGCGGCCTGGGCCTCCACGAGGGCGTGCAGTGGGGTGTCGCGGTCGTAGGGGCGGGCCGTGTCGTTGAACCCGCCCAGCAGCCGGTGCTCCTGCGGGGACAGCAGGGCCAGCCCGGCCGCGGGAGTCCCGGGGCGGGCGGCCGCGTCCGCCAGCAGGGTGTCCAGGTTCGCGGCCATCCGCGCGATCAGCGTCCCGGGGAACAGGGCCCGGTCGTAGTGCAGGGTGAACAGCGGGCCGTCCGGCGCGGGCCGCGCCTCCAGCAGGAGCGCGAAGCCCTCCGGGACCGGGGCGGTGCCGTCCGAGTCCAGGAAGCCCGCCCGCAGCCCGCCGCCCAGGTCGGCCGCGGCGCCGGGCACGGAGTCCCGTACCGCCTCCCGGTGGGCGGCGGCCAGTTCCAGCGCGAGGGCGGGAAGGGTCTGCTCCGGCGCGAGGACGGAGCGGACGGCGACGGGCGTGCCGTCCGTGCCGTCCGCGCCGCCCGCCCGGGCCAGCACGATGTCGTCCTGACCGCTGTAGCGGTGCACGAGCACGGCGAACGCGGCGTGCCACAGGTCGGCGGCCGCGGCTCCGGCGGCCCGCCCGCCCGGCGGCACCGCGCCGGACCAGGAGTGCGTCCCGCTGCCCGCGCCGTCCGGGGCGCCTTGCCCGGCGTCCCGCACGGGCAGTTGCAGGGCCTGCGGTGAGTCGGCGGAAATGTCGCCCACAGTGATGGTCCCCTCGTCTGCATTTCGTTCAGCCGCCGTGCGGCGGACATGCCGAATACACGCACGGCGCACATCTACGGACCCCACGCGATCGAATTGCGCCGCGACAGGGCATTCACACTCGGCGCGACATCACCGCCCCGCAATGCGGAAAGGGTGCGACGGCGCGGAAAAAGTCCGGAACTGGAACAGGGAAATGAATGGCGGAGAATTCGGACGGAAAGCGGGCCCCGGGTGCGGCCCCCTCACGCCAGGGCGGCGTCCGGGGCGGCCTCCCGGCCCCGCCGCGCCCGGTCGGCGATGCCCGGCATGGCGGCTCCGGCCAGCGCGAACCCGAGGGCCATGGCCAGCCAGCCGGGGCCGCCGTGGTCGACGGCGAGCCAGGTCAGCAGCGCGGGGGCGATCATCTTGCCCAGGTCCGAGCCCATCGCGTACGTGCCCTGGTACTGGCCCTGGGCGTGCTCGGGCGCCAGCGCGAACGACATCCCCCAGCTGCCGGCCGACTGCCGGATCTCGCCCAGGACGTGGGCCAGGGCGCCGAGGAGCAGCAGGACTCCGGCGAGGGTCGCGGAGACCCCGCCGCTGAAGGAGAAGAACACGCAGGCGACCGCGAGGCACAGCGCCCCGGACCGGGAGGCCCGGGCCGCCGCGCTCGGCTCGTCGGTCCCGCGGGCGGCCCTCACCTGGAGCAGGACCACGCAGACCGTGTTGGTCAGCAGGATCGCGGCGATCATCCAGCGCGGCGCGTTCGTACGGTGCAGCACCCACAGCGGCAGCACGACGTCGAGCAGCAGGTTGTGCATGGACAGCAGGCCGTCCAGCACCGTGAACGCCAGGTAGGGGCGGTCGCGCAGGACGGTCAGGGCGGGCCCGGGGCGGGCCGGCTGCGCCGCCACCGCGGGCAGCAGCAGGGTGAGCAGCCCCGTGGCCAGGTAGGTGGAGGCGTTGAAGACCACGGCCGCCTTGTACGCCCAGACCGAGTCGGCGGCGAGCAGCAGCCCGGCCAGGGCGGCGCCGACCGAGACGCTGACGTTGCTCGTGGCCCGCAGGTAGGCGCGGACGGTGACCCGGTCCTGCGGCGGCACCAGTCCGGCGACCATGGCCATGCGGGCGCTGCGGCTGGCGCTGTAGGCGACCGCCTGCGCGCTCACCACCAGCAGGTACGAGGTGAAGCCCTGCACCGCGAGCAGGGCCGCCGTGAGCGGCCCGAGGGCGACGAAGGACCAGATCTGCACGGAGCGCGGGCCGATCCGGTCGGCCAGGTGACCGGTCGGGGTGCTGACCAGGAGGGCGATGCCGGCGGCGACGCCGACGCCGAGGGCGAACCGGCCGGGCGTCAGTCCGAGCACGGCCGTCGCGTAGATGGCGTTCAGCGCCATCCACAGGCCCTGCCCGAGGGTGTGCACCAGGGTGATGCCGGTGAGGACGCGTGCCGGGCCGGCGGGCGGGAGCAGTCGGCTCAGCATCGGCCTGCCGCAACGCGGTCCGCGCCGCCGAGAACGGACGCCGTGATTCTTCCTCTTGCGCACGCCAGGATCACTGACACGCCCCCACTCCTCGTCAAGCGCCGTTGCCGACGACAGGATTCGGGAAATTCCCCGTGGTCGCGGACCGAGATCGTCGGCCGCGCAGGCCATATCGAAACTTGATCCACTGCGGGCTGTCCAGGAAATGGTCCTGTGACCCCGATCACATGATCGGAACCCCTAGGACCGGTAAAGGGCGGAGAAAAAGAATGTGCAGGAACGGTCGACGTTCTGCACTTACCGGCCGGTAGGACATAGGGGCGGAAGGCTAAATTCCGGGGGTCCGGCCCCCCCGGAGGGTTGGCCGGCGCGTCCGCCGGGCAGGCGCCGGGGCCGGCATCCTCCTGCTGCTGGCCACCTGCACCTCCGCCCTCTTCCTCGTGCTGCGGGTAGCGGCCCCCCACGCCCTCGTGCCCTGGCTGGTTTCCGCCGTGGTCGCCTGGTACCTGCTCTGCTGGTACGCGCTGCCCCTGTGGGCCCGGATCCGCCACACCTCCGAGGAGACCCCGCAGACGGAGACCCCGCAGACGGAGGAGACCCGGAAGACGAGGAGTACGACATGAGCGACCACCGGCAGCACCGCTGGTCACGGCCCCCGCCCGCACGCGCGCAGGACGGGAGCGGCGACCGCGGGACCGGCCGGGCGGGGGACACCGCCCCCGACGACGGGGCCGGCGGCCACACGGCACGGGCGGGGGTCCACGCCCCGAAGCCGACGCCGGCGGCCACACCGCGAAGCGGCAGCGCCCGGGCATCGGCCGCGAGGAACAGGCCCGCCCCCACCACCCGCCCCCGTACCGCCCCCGCCCCGAGCGCGAGAGCGGCGACCGCTGACCGGCACCGCCGATCCACCAGGTGGCGGGCCCCGGGCCCCCCTTCCGGGTGACACCCCTGCCGGGCTTCGGCACGCCACGCGGGGCGCGGGCCCACGATCGCCACCGGCCGTACCCGCACCGCCCGCCGATCGCGGGGTTCCGGACGCCTGGGAGATCACGTGCACGTCCTGCTCGTCGCGAGCGCCTTCAACAGCCTCACCCAACGGGTCCACGCCGAACTGCGGGACCACGGCCACAGCGTGGCGTTCGAACTCGCCCTGCCCGGCACGGACCTCGCCGAGACCGTCCGCCGCCACCACCCGGACCTCGTCGTCGCTCCGATGCTCAAGACCGCCGTCCCGCGCGAGGTCTGGTCCGCGTACACCTGCCTGATCGTCCACCCCGGACCCGTCGGCGACCGCGGCCCCTCCTCCCTGGACCGGGCCGTCGCCGAGGACCGGACCCGCTGGGGCGTCACCGTCCTTCAGGCCGACGAGGAGATGGACGCCGGCGACGTCTGGGCGACCGCGGACTGCGCGCTCCCGCCCGTCGGCAAGGGCGACGCCTACCGCGGCGAGGTCTCCGACGCGGCCCTCGCCGCCGTCCTGCTCGCCGTCGAGCGCTTCGCCTCCGGCAGCCACGCCCCGGCCCCGCAGGGACCCGCCACCGCCCGCCCCTACCTGCGCCAGCCGGACCGCCGGATCGACTGGGACCACGACGGCACCGACACCGTCGTACGCGCCCTGCGCGCCGCCGACTCCCGGCCCGGTGTGCTCGACGACCTCCTCGGCGGCCAGTGGTTCCTGCACGGCGGCCACCCCGAGGACACCCTCCGCGGCCGCCCCGGGCAACTGCTCGCCACCCGCGCCGGAGCGGTCTGCCGGGCCACCCGCGACGGCGCCGTCTGGATCCCCGAACTGCGCGCCCGACGCGCCGCCGGCGAACCCGCCCCCGTCAAACTCCCCGCCGTCCTCGCCCTCGGGGACCGGCTGCCCGACCTCCCCGAGGTCCCCGCCCCCCTCGAAGGACCCCCGGCCGGCCCCCGCACCTGGACCGACATCCGCTACCGCGAACAGGACGGGGCCGGCTTCCTGACCTTCTCCTTCCCCGGCGGCGCCATGAGCACCGACCACTGCCGCCGCCTGCTCGCCGCCTACCGCGAGGCCTGCTCCCGCCCCACCTCCGTCCTCGTCCTCGGCGGCACCCGCGACTTCTTCTCCAACGGCATCCACCTCGGCGTCATCGAGGCGGCCGCCGACCCCGCCGCCGAGTCCTGGGCCAACATCACCGCCATGGACGACCTGGTCGAGGCGGTACTGACCACCACCGACCGGCTCGTCGTCGCCGCCCTCGGCGGCAACGCGGCCGCCGGCGGGGCCATGCTCGCCCTCGCCGCCGACGAGGTCTGGTGCAGGTCCGGCGCCGTCCTGAACCCGCACTACCGGCTCATGGGGCTGTACGGATCCGAGTACTGGACCTACACCCTGCCCCGCCGGACCGGCACCGGCGTGGCCGAGCGGCTGATGGCCGACGCCCTCCCGCTCAGCGCCGCCGCCGCCCGCCGCCTCGGCCTGACCGACCGGACCCTCGACTGCGGCCCGCAGGAGTTCGCCGGCGAGACCGCCCGCCTCGCGGTCCGCCTCGCGGCCTCGCCCGCCACCCAGGCCGCCGTCGCCCGCAAGAAGGCCCGCCGCGACCGCGACGAGGCCGCCACCCCGCTCGCCGCCTACCGGGACGCGGAACTGGCACGGATGCGGGAGACCTTCCACGACCCGGCCGCCCCCTACCACGCGCTGCGCCGGGCCTTCGTGCGCAAGGAGCCCGCCGACCGGACGCCGCCGCACCTCGCGCGCCCCGTACCCGGCCGGCACACCGCGCCCCTGCCCTCGCGCAGGCCCCCCGTCACTGGACCGGCCCCCTCCGACAGGGCGGCCGGGCCGCGGCCCTGCTAGCAAGAAGGGTGGGGCACGACCCCAGGCCCCGAGCCCATCCCTCCCGCATCCCTCCCCAAGGAGCACCCCCATGGATGCAGCAACGCCCAGCGCGGTAGAGGACCCCCCGATCCACATCCTCTGGATCAACGCCGGACTCAGCTGCGACGGCGACTCGGTGTCCCTGACCGCCGCGATGCAGCCCAGCATCGAGGAGATCGTCACGGGAGTGCTCCCCGGCCTGCCGAAGATCGCCGTGCACTGGCCGCTGATCGACTTCGAGTGCGGGCCGGTCGGCGGCGCCGACACCTTCATCGAATGGTTCTTCAAGGGCGAGCGCGGGGAGATCGACCCCTTCGTCCTCGTCGTCGAGGGCTCGATCCCCAACGAGAAGATCAAGCCCGAGGGCTACTGGTGCGGCTTCGGCGACGACCCGGCGACCGGCCAGCCCATCACCACCAGCGAGTGGATCGACCGGCTCGCCCCCAAGGCCCTCGCCGTCGTCGCCATCGGCACCTGCGCCACGTACGGCGGCATCCACGCCATGGAGGGCAACCCCACCGGCGCCATGGGAGTCCCCGACTACCTCGGCTGGGACTGGAAGTCCAAGGCCGGCATCCCGATCGTGTGCGTCCCGGGCTGCCCCATCCAGCCGGACAACTTCTCCGAGACCCTCACCTACCTGCTCTACCAGGCGGCCGGCTCCGCCCCGATGATCCCGCTGGACGACAAGCTGCGCCCGACCTGGCTGTTCGGCGCGACCGTCCACGAGGGCTGCGACCGGGCCGGCTACTACGAGCAGGGCGACTTCGCCCACACCTACGACTCGCCCAAGTGCCTGGTCAAGCTGGGCTGCTGGGGTCCGGTCGTCAAGTGCAACGTCCCCAAGCGCGGCTGGATGAACGGCATCGGCGGCTGCCCGAACGTCGGCGGCATCTGCATCGCCTGCACCATGCCCGGCTTCCCCGACAAGTTCATGCCGTTCATGGACCAGCCGCCCGGCGCGACCCTGTCCACCAAGGCCAGCGGCGCCTACGGAGCCGTGATCCGCAGGCTCCGGGCGGTCACCACCCACACGGTGGACAAGGAGCCGAAGTGGCGCCAGAAGGGCCGGCAGCTGACCACCGGCTACCGCCCGCCCTGGTGACGGGCCCCGCCCGCCGCCTCCGCTCCGCTCCGCCGCACAGCACACCCCGCTCCCGTTCACCAGAAGGGCCACGGCAGACACGATGACACCGAAGACGAAGGCGGCCGGCGACGGCAGCGGGCTGGTCGAGATGGCCTGGGACCCGATCACCCGGATCGTGGGCAGCCTCGGCATCCACACGAAGATCGACTTCAAGCAGAAGCGGGTCGCGGAGTGCTACAGCACCTCGTCGGTCTTCCGCGGCTACAGCGTCTTCATGCGCGGCAAGGACCCCCGCGACGCGCACTTCATCACCAGCCGCATCTGCGGGATCTGCGGCGACAACCACGCCACCTGCTCGGTGTACGCGCAGAACATGGCCTACGGGGTGAAGCCGCCGCACCTCGGCGAGTGGATCATCAACCTCGGCGAGTCCGCCGAGTACATGTTCGACCACAACATCTTCCAGGAGAACCTGGTCGGGGTCGACTACTGCGAGAAGATGGTCCGCGAGACCAACCCCGGCGTCCTCGAACTCGCCGAACGCACCGAGGCCCCGCACGCCGCCGAGCACGGCTACCGCACCATCGCCGACATCATGCGCTCCCTCAACCCCATCGAGGGCGAGTTCTACCGCGAGGCCCTCCAGGTCAGCCGCTACACCCGGGAGATGTTCTGCCTGATGGAGGGGCGCCACGTGCACCCCTCCACCCTCTACCCGGGCGGCGTCGGCACCGTCGCCTCCGTCCAGCTCTTCACGGACTACATGAGCCGCCTCATGCGGTACGTCGAGTTCATGAAGCGGGTCGTCCCCCTCCACGACGACCTCTTCGACTTCTTCTACGAGGCCCTGCCCGGCTACGAGGAGGTCGGCCGCCGCCGGGTCCTCCTCGGCTGCTGGGGCGCCCTCAACGACCCCGAGTACTGCGACTTCACCTACGCCAACATGACCGACTGGGGACGGAAGATGTTCGTCACCCCGGGCGTCGTCGTGGACGGCAAGCTGGTCACCAACGACCTCACGCAGATCAACCTCGGCATCCGCATCCTCCTCGGCAGCTCCTACTACGACGACTGGGAGGGCCAGGAGCAGTTCGTCACCCACGACCCCCTCGGCAACCCCGTCGACCCCCGCCACCCCTGGAACCAGCACACCATCCCCGCCCCCCAGAAGCGCGCCTTCGACGACAAGTACAGCTGGGTGATGTCCCCCCGCTGGTTCGACGGCAAGGACCACCTCGCCCTCGACACCGGCGGCGGCCCCATCGCCCGCCTCTGGTCCACCGCCCTGTCCGGACTGGTCGACGTCGGCTACGTCAAGGCCACCGGACACAGCGTGGTCATCAACCTGCCCCGCACCATGACCAAGCCGGAGACCACCTTCGAGTGGCGCATCCCCAAGTGGTCCAACGCCCTCGAACGCAACCGCGCCCGCACCTACTTCCAGGCGTACGCCGCCGGCATCGCCCTGCACTGCGCCGAGAAGGGGCTCGCCGAGGTCCGCGCCGGACGCAGCCAGACCTGGGAGAAGTTCGAGGTCCCGGACGAGTCCATCGGCTGCGGCTTCACCGAGGCCGTCCGCGGCGTCCTCTCCCACCACATGGTCATCCGCGACGGGAAGATCGCCAACTACCACCCCTACCCGCCGACCCCCTGGAACGCCAGCGTCCGCGACAGCTACGGCACCCCCGGACCGTACGAGGACGCCGTCCAGAACACCCCCATCTTCGAGGAGAACCCCCCGGAGAACTTCAAGGGCATCGACATCATGCGCGCCGTCCGCAGCTTCGACCCCTGTCTGCCCTGCGGCGTCCACATGTACGTCGGCGGCGGCAAGACCGTGAAGTCCATGCACGTCCCCACCGGCCTGAGCGGACTCGGCGGATGAGCGCCCCCGCCGCAGACGGCCTCCAGGCCGGCCGCCGCGTCGAAGAGGTCCTCGACCGGCTCGCCGCCACCGGCGACCGGCAGACCCACGAGGCCGCCGAGGAACTGGTCCGAGTCCTCATGGAGTTCTACGGAGCCGGCCTCGGCCGGATCGTGGAGCGGCTCACCGCCCTCGCACCCGGAGCCGACCCCCTGGCCGCGCTCCTGGACGACGAGCTCACCGCCGGCCTGCTGACCCTCCACGACCTCCACCCCGAGGACGTCCACGCCCGCATCGCCCGCGCCCTGGACTCCCTCCCGGAAGCCGAACTCGCCGGCTACGACGAGCACGACGGCACCCTGCGGCTGCGCACCGCCCCCGACACGGGCTGCGGCTGCGGCAACAGCGCCGAGGACACCCTGCGCCGCATCGAGGACGTCGTGGCCGCCCACGCCCCCGAGGTCACCTCCGTGGAACTGGCACCCGCCGCACCGGCGCCCCCGCTGCTCCAGATCACCACCCGGCCCCACGCCCCGGCGCGCGTCCCGTGAGCCCCGACCGGCGGCCTCCCGCCTCCGCACAGGGCCTGAGGCGCTTCACCCGGCCCCGCGCCCCCCGCCCCGAGAGCTGCGAACTGTGCGGCACGGCCGTCGCCCCGGACGGCCACCGCCACCTCGTGGAGACCGACGAACGCGCCCTGGTCTGCGCCTGTGCCCCCTGCGCCCTGCTCTTCGACCGCCCCGGCGCCGGCGCGGGCCGCTTCCGCACCGTCCCCGACCGCTACCTGAGCGACCCCGGCAACCGCTGGGACGACGAAGCCTGGGACCTCCTCCAGATCCCCGTCGGCGTCGCCTTCTTCTTCCGCAACGCCGTCCTCGACCGGCTCGTCGCCCTCTACCCCAGCCCGGCCGGGGCCACCGAGAGCGAACTCGACCCCGCCACCTGGCAGCGCGTCCTCGACGCCGGACCGCTCGCCGCCCTCCTCGAACCCGACGTCGAGGCACTGCTGCTGCGCCGCACGCACGGCCGCACCGCCTGCTACCTCGTCCCCGTCGACATCTGCTACGAACTGGTGGGCCGCATGAGACTGCTGTGGCAGGGCTTCGACGGCGGCGCGGAAGCCCGCGCCGCCCTCGACGCCTTCTTCACCGAGGTCGAACGCCGCGCCGTACCCGCCGGCAGGCAGCCCGCCACGGCACCGGCCGGGGAGCCGCGGCCATGACCGACCTCACCTTCACCTGCACCGGGGTGCGCGCCGACCCCTACGCGGCCGGCCCCACCCTCCTGCTGCGGCTGCGCGTCTCCGCCCCCTCGGCCACCCGCGTCCACGCCCTCGCCCTGCGCTGCCAACTGCGGATCGAGCCGGCCCGCCGCGGCTACGGCCCCGGCGAGGCCGCCGCGCTCCAGGACCTGTTCGGCGAGCGCTCCCGCTGGGGCACCACCCTCCAGCCCGTCCAGTTCGCCCAGGTCGCCGTCATGGTCCCGAGCTTCACCGGGGAGACCGAGACCGAGGTGCCCGTGCCCTGCACCTACGACATGGACATCGCCGCCACCCGCTACTTCGACGCCCTGGAGGACGGCGACGTACCGCTGCTCATGCTGTTCTCCGGCACGGCCTTCACCGGCTCCGGCGGCTTCCGCGTCGAACCCGTCCCCTGGGACCGCGAGGCCTCCTACCGGATGCCCGTCTCCGTGTGGCGGGAAATGATCGAACAGCACTTCCCCGGCTGCGGCTGGCTGCGGCTGCCCCGCGACACCATGGACGAACTCCTCGCCTTCCGCTCGCGGCACGCCCTCGCCTCCTGGGAGTCGACCGTACGCGCCCTCCTGGACGCCGCCGCGACCCCGTCGACCCCCGACGCCGGCCCGGAACCCCTCCGGGCCGCCGCACTCCTGGACCGGCTGGCCGGGAGGACCGCCCCGTGACCACCACCTCCCCGCCGGACGCCCGCTTCGCGGCCGCCCGGCAGCTGGCCGACGCCGTCCTCTTCGAGGGGTACGTGCTGTACCCCTACCGGGCCTCCGCCGCCAAGAACCGGATGCGCTGGCAGTTCGGCGTCCTCGTGCCGCCCGCCTGGGGCCCCGCGCACGGCGAACACTCCTTCCAGCGGACCGAGCTGGTCATGGAACCCAGGGGCGAGGCCGTCCTCCACCTCGAACTCCGCTTCCTGCGGGCCTGGCGGCGCACCGTCGAACAGGCCCTCGGGGACGGCTCGTTCACTCCCGTGCCCGAACTGCACCTGCCCGACCGGGTCCTCGTCCCCTGGGACGAGGGCACGGAGGAACAGGCCGAACTGACCGTGCCCGTCGCCGAGCTCGCCGCGGGCGAGGTGACCCTGCCCCTGGTCCGCCCCGCCCAGGAGGAGACCGAACCCGTCCTCGACGCCGACGGCCGCCGATGCGGCCGGCTGGTCCGCACCGCCGAGCGCATCGACGCCGAGGTCCGGCTGACCGCCGAGGAACTCGACGTGCCCTACCGGGCGCTGAGACTCACCGCCGTCGTCGAGAACACCGCCGCCTGGACCCCGGAGCCCGGCGCCGGCCGCGACAGCGCCCTGCCCCGCTCCCTCGTCGCCGCCCACCTCTTGCTGGGCCTCAGCGCCGGCTCCTTCCTCTCCATGACCGACCCGCCCGAATGGGCCCGGCCCGCCGTCCGCGGCTGCGACAACCGCCACACCTGGCCCGTCCTGGCCGGCGAGGAGGGCCGCGCCGACGTGGTCCTGTCCTCCCCGATCATCCTGGAGGACCACGCCGCGATCGCCCCCGAGAGCGCCGGCGCCATGTACGACGCCCTGGAGATCGACGAGATCCTCGCCCTGCGCACCGCGGCCCTCACCGACCAGGAGAAACGCGAGGCCCGCGGCACCGACCCGCGCGCCGCCGCCGTCGTCGACCTCGCCGACTCCATGCCCCCCGAGGTGCTGGAACGCCTGCACGGCGCCGTCCGCGCCCTGCGCGAGGTCACCGGCCCGGACCCGGACCGCGCCGGGGTGCCCGAGGACGTTTTCACCCCGGACACCCCCTGGTGGGACCCGGCCCACGGGGCCGCCGCCGAACCCGCACCGGAACGGATCACCGTCGACGGCCGCCCCGTCGGCCCCGGCAGCCGCGTCCTGCTGCGGCCGGGCCTGCGCCGCACCGACGCCCAGGACCTGTTCCTGCGGGGCCGCGCCGCACACGTCGAGGCCGTCCTCCACGACGTCGACGGCGGAGTGCACCTCGCCGTCACCGTCGACGGGGACCCCGGCGCCGACATCCGCCGCGAACAGGGCCGCTTCCTGTACTTCCAGCCCGACGAGGTCACCCCGCTGGAGGACGAGTGAACGGCCGGACCCTGGTCGCCGGCATCGGCAACGTCTTCCTCGGCGACGACGGCTTCGGCGTCGAGACGGTCCGCGCCCTGGCCGCCCAGCCGCTGCCCGAGGGAGTGGAGGCGGTCGACTTCGGCGTGCGCGGCGTCCACCTCGCCTACCAGCTCCTCGACGGCTACGACACCCTCGTCCTCGTCGACGCGACCGCCCGCGGCTCCGCACCCGGCACCCTCCACCTCATCGAGGCCGACGGAACGGGCCCCATCGATCCGCGGAGCGCGGTGCTCGACGGACACGACATGTCCCCCGACACGGTCCTCGCCCTCCTCGACACCCTCTGCGCGGGCACCGGAGCCACCCCGCCCCGGCGCACCCTCGTCGTCGGCTGCGAACCCGCCACCGTCGAGGAGGGGATCGGCCTGAGCCCGCCCGTGGCCGCCGCCGTACCCCACGCCGTACGCATGGTCCAGGAACTGCTCCCCGGGAGAACCCCATGAAGAAGGCCCTCGTGTTCACCATGGCCGCCGTGGTCGGCGCCGTCCTGGTGGCCTCGCTCCCCGACCTCAGGCGCTACCTGCGCATCAGCCGCATGTGACCGCGCACCCCGCGTGCCGCCCGAACGGCGTACGGGTCCCCGGTGCGTCGGCGCGCCCGTCCGCCGGGCACCCGCCCCGCCGGTCTAATGAGGCGCGGCAGGACGGAGTCCGATGCACGAGATGTCGATCGCCATGGCCGTCGTGGACCAGGTGGCGGAAGCGGCCCAGGCCGGAGCGGCGCGCTCCGTGAGCCGTGTGGAACTTGAGATCGGGGAACTGGCCGGCGTCGTCCCCGACGCCCTGGCCTTCTCCTTCCAGCTCGCCTGCACCGCGACGCCCCTCGAAGGCGCCGAGCTCGTCACCCACCCCGTGACGGCCCGCGCCCGCTGTGCTTCCTGCACGGGGGAGTGGGCCGTCGGCATGCCCCCCGAACTGCGCTGCCCCGACTGCGGGAAGGCCGACGCCGTGGAGCTCCTCACGGGGCGCGAACTGCGGATCCGCCGCGTGGTCTGGGAAGACGCCCCCGAACCGATGCCCGAGGAGGCCTGAGCCGTGTGCCGAGTGGTCGACCTGCGACAGGCGGTGCTCGCCAAGAACGACGGGGCCGCACAGGCCCTGCGCGAGGAACTCACCGCCCGCGGAACGGCGGTGGTCAACCTGCTCTCCAGCCCGGGCAGCGGGAAGACGGCCCTGCTGGAACGCGAACTGACCCTCGCCCGGGAGCGGGGCGTGCCGGTGGCCGCGCTGACGGCCGACCTGGCGACCGAGAACGACGCGCTGCGGCTGGCCCGTTCGGGCGCGCCGGTCAAGCAGGTCCTCACCGACGGCCTGTGCCACCTGGAGGCCCACATGCTGGGCCGCCACCTCGACGGCTGGCTGCCCGAGGACACCCGGCTGCTCTTCGTCGAGAACGTCGGCAACCTGGTCTGCCCGGCCTCGTACGACCTCGGGGAGTCCCTCCGGGTGGTGCTCGCCTCGGTGACGGAGGGCGAGGACAAGCCGCTGAAGTACCCGACCGCCTTCGGGCTCGCGCAGCTGGTGCTCATCACCAAGACCGACATCGCGGAGGCGGTGGACTTCGACGAGGCGGCCTTCCGCGCCAACGTCCAGCGGGTCAACCCCGGAGTGGAGGTGCTCCGCACCTCGTCCCGCTCGGGCGAGGGCGTCGGCACCCTCCTCGCCCACGCCCTCCGCATCACCGAAGGCACCCGCCCCCACACCCCGGTGATGGCCGCCCACCAGCCCCCGCCCCACGACCACGCCGGCCACACCCACGGCCCGGGGCACGACCATGACCACGGCCCGGGCACGAGCCACACCCACGGGCCGGGTGCGGGCCACACCCCGGCCCACACCCAGGGCCCGGGGCACGAGCACGGTCCCTCCCACACCCACCCCGGCCCCGGCCGCGCCCCCCGCCACACACACGGCCCCGGGCACGTCCACGGTCCTGGCGCGGGGTACGTGCACGACCCGGCGGGGTCCGGGGCGGAGCCCCGGCGAACGGTGGAAGGGCGGGTAGGGGACAGCCCCGCAGGGCCCCAGGCCCAGGCCGCACCGCGCTCCGCACCGGAACCCCGCTGATGGACGCACCGGCGGAACGCCGCCGCGTCACCGTCCGCGGCGTCGTACAGGGCGTCGGCTTCCGGCCGTACGTCTACACCCGCGCCACCGGCCTCGGCCTCGCCGGCCACGTCACCAACACCCCCGACGGCGTTGTCGCCGAGATCGAGGGCGCCCCCGCCGCCGTCGCCGCGTTCTGCGAACGCCTCGCCGCCGACGCCCCGCCGCTCGCGGTCGTCGACGCCGTCGACCACCACGCGCTCCCCGTCGCCGGAGGGGACGCCTTCACGATCATCCCCTCCCGCACCGGCGGCCCCGCCCGCACCCTCGTCTCCCCGGACGTCGCCACCTGCGCCGACTGCCTCGCCGAACTCGCCGACCCGGCCGACCGCCGCCACCGCCACCCGTTCATCACCTGCACCCACTGCGGGCCCCGCTTCACCATCGTCACCGGACTCCCGTACGACCGGGCCCACACCACCATGGCCCGCTTCCCGATGTGCCCCGACTGCGCCCGCGAGTACGCCGACCCCGCCGACCGCCGCTTCCACGCCCAGCCCGTGGCCTGCCCCGCCTGCGGGCCCCGGCTGCGCCTGCTCACCGGGGCGCCGCCCCGCGAGGACCCCGCCGCCGACCCCGTCGCAGGGGCCCGCCGGCTCCTCGCCGAAGGGGCCGTCCTCGCCGTCAAGGGCCTCGGCGGCTACCACCTCGCCTGCGACGCCACCCGGCCCGCGGCCGTCGCCGAACTGCGCCGCCGCAAGGACCGCGGGGACAAGCCCTTCGCCCTGATGGCCCGCTCCCTCGCCGACGTCGAACACCTCGTCCTGACCGGCCCCGCCGAACGGGCCCTGCTCACCGGCCCCGAGCGGCCCATCGTGCTGCTGCGCCGCCGCCCCGCGGCGGGCGCCGCCCTCGCCGCCGACGTCGCCCCGGGCAGCCCCGACCTGGGCGTGATGCTCCCCTACACGCCCGTGCACCACCTGCTGCTGGGCCTGCCCGGCGACCCGCCCGGGCCGCGGCTGCTCGTCATGACCAGCGGCAACCTCTCCGGCGAGCCGATCGTCACCGACGACGCCGAGGCGCTGGAGCGCCTGGCCCACCTCGCCGACGCCTGGCTCACCCACGACCGCCCCATCCACGTGCCCTGCGACGACTCCGTGGTGCGCGTCTGCGACGGCGAACCGCTGACCGTGCGCCGCTCCCGCGGCCACGCACCGCTGCCGGTCGCCCTGCCGCTGCCGGTGCCGCCCACCCTCGCCGCCGGGGGCGACCTGAAGAACGCCTTCTGCCTCGGCGAGGGCCGCAGGGCCTGGCTGTCCGCGCACATCGGCGACATGGACGACCTGGCCACCCAGACCGCCTTCGCACGCGCCGAGCGGCAGCTGGAGTCCATCACCGGAGTCGCGCCCGCCCTGTTCGCCGCCGACCGCCACCCCGGCTACCGCTCCACCGCCTGGGCGGCCCGCCGCGCCGGCACCCGCCCCCTGGTCCGCGTCCAGCACCACCACGCCCACATCGCCTCCGCCATGGCCGAACACGGCCTGGACGGCACCCGGCGCGTCATCGGGATCGCCTTCGACGGCACCGGCTACGGCGACGACGGCGCGGTCTGGGGCGGCGAGGTGCTGCTCGCCGACTACGCCCGGGCCACCCGCTTCGCGCACCTCGCGTACGTCCCGCTGCCCGGCGGCGACGCCGCCGTGCGCCGCCCCTACCGGATGGCCGTGGCCCACCTGTGGGCCGCCGGCCTCGCCCGGAGCGCGGACCTGCCCGCGGTGGCGGCCTGCCCGCCCGCCGAACTGCCCGTCCTGGAACGCCAGCTGGAGCGGGGCCTGAACTGCGCGCCCACCTCCAGCATGGGGCGCCTCTTCGACGCCGTCTCCTCCCTCGCCGGCGTCTGCCACCTCGCCGGGTACGAGGCGCAGGCCGCCGTCGAGCTGGAGGCGGCCGCCCTCGCCGCCCCGGCCGGGGACCCGCACCCCGGATACCGCTTCGCCCTGCACCCCCCGCCGCCCGGCACCCCGGGCCCGTACACCGCCGACCCGGGGCCCGTCCTGGCCGCCGTCGTCGCCGACGTACGGGCGGGCACCGGTCCGGGGACGGTCGCGGCCCGCTTCCACGCCGCGGTCGCCGCGCTCGTCGCGGACACCTGCCTCGCCGCCCGCGCGGCGCACGGCCTCGACACCGTCGCCCTGACCGGCGGGGTCATGGCAAACACCCTTCTCTCCGGCGCCTGTTCACGGCTGCTGCGGGAGCACGGCTTCACCGTACTGCGCCAGCACCGGGTCCCCCCGAACGACGGGGGACTGGCCCTCGGCCAGCTCATGGTGGCGGCGGCCACGGCAGGCCGCGCCACGGAACAACCACAGCAAGGAGGGGCCCATGTGCCTGGCGGTACCCGGCAGAGTGATTGACATCGGGGAGCGGGACGGCACCCGCATGGCCACCGTCGACTTCGGCGGCGTCGTCAAGGACGTGTGCCTGGAGTACCTGCCCGACCTGAGGGTCGGCGAGTACGCCATCGTCCACGTCGGCTTCGCCCTCCAGCGCCTGGACGAGGAGTCCGCGCTCAAGACCCTGGAGCTGTTCGCCGAACTCGGCATGCTCCAGGAGGAGTTCGGCGACCCCTGGGAGCAGGCCGCGCAGTTCGGCGGCGCCCTGGAGCCCGGCACCCCCCAGCCCGGAGACGTCCCGCGGGAGGCGGCGCAGCAGTGAAGTACATCGACGAGTTCCAGGACCCCGGCCTCGCCCGCCGGCTGCTCGACGACATCCACGCCACCGTCACCCGCCCCTGGGCGCTGATGGAGGTCTGCGGCGGCCAGACCCACACCATCATCCGGCACGGCATCGACCAGCTCCTCCCCGACCAGGTCGAGCTGATCCACGGCCCCGGCTGCCCGGTGTGCGTGACCCCGCTCGAAGTCATCGACAAGGCCCTGGAGATCGCCTCCCGCCCGGGCGTGATCTTCTGCTCCTTCGGCGACATGCTCCGCGTGCCCGGCACGGGCCGCGACCTCTTCCAGGTGCGCGGCGAGGGCGGCGACGTCCGCGTCGTCTACTCCCCGCTCGACGCCCTGGACGTCGCCCGCCGCAACCCCGACCGCCAGGTGGTCTTCTTCGGCATCGGCTTCGAGACCACCGCCCCGCCCAACGCCATGACGGTGTACCAGGCGAAGAAGCACGGCATCACCAACTTCAGCCTGCTCGTCTCCCACGTCCGGGTCCCCCCGGCCATCGAGGCGATCATGAACTCGCCGAGCTGCCGGGTCCAGGCCTTCCTCGCCGCCGGACACGTGTGCAGCGTCATGGGCACCGCCGAGTACCCCGAGCTGGCCGCCCGCCACCGCGTGCCCATCGTGGTCACCGGCTTCGAGCCGCTCGACATCCTGGAGGGGGTGCGCCGCGCCGTGCGGCAGCTGGAGCGCGGCGAGCACACCGTCGACAACGCCTACGCGCGCGCCGTCCGCCCCGAGGGCAACCCGGCCGCCCTCGCCATGCTGGAGGACGTCTTCGAGGTCACCGACCGGGCCTGGCGCGGCATCGGCACCATCCCCGCCAGCGGCTGGCGGCTGTCGCCCCGCTACCGGGACTTCGACGCCGAACACCGCTTCTCGGTGACCGGGATCGACACCCGCGAGCCGGCCGCCTGCCGCAGCGGCGAGGTCCTCCAGGGCCTGATCAAGCCGCACGAGTGCGAGGCCTTCGGCAAGGCCTGCACCCCGCGCACCCCGCTCGGCGCCACCATGGTCTCCAGCGAGGGCGCGTGCGCCGCGTACTACCTCTACCGGCGCCTGGAGATCCCGACCGCCAAGACGGCACCGCTGGAGGCGACCCCCGTTGTCTGACACCGCACTGGACGTCTCGGGCTGGACCTGTCCGGCCCCCCTGCGCGACCACCCCCGCGTGGTGATGGGCCACGGCGGCGGCGGCGCGCTCTCCGCCGAACTCGTCCGGCACGTCTTCGCCCCCGCCTTCGGCGGCGAGGTGCTCGCCCAGCTCGGCGACTCCGCGACCCTGACCCTGGGCGGGGCCCGGCTGGCCTTCTCCACCGACTCGTACGTGGTGCGCCCGCTGTTCTTCCCCGGCGGCAGCATCGGCGACCTCGCCGTCAACGGCACCGTCAACGACCTCGCGATGAGCGGAGCCGTGGCCGCCTACCTGTCCTGCGGGTTCATCCTGGAGGAGGGCGTCGAGACCGCCACGGTCGCCCGGGTCGCCCAGGCCCTCGGCGCGGCCGCCCGCGCGGCGGGCGTGGAAGTGGCCACGGGGGACACCAAGGTCGTCGAGGTGGGCCACGGCGACGGCGTGTACGTCAACACCTCCGGCATCGGCCTCGTCCCCGAAGGCGTGGACCTGCGCCCGCAGCGGGTCGTACCCGGCGACGTGGTCATCGTCAGCGGCGACATCGGGCTGCACGGCGTGGCCATCATGAGCGTCCGCGAGGGCCTCGGCTTCGAGGCGGACATCGTCAGCGACTGCGCGGCCCTGGGCGGCCTCGTGCAGTCGATGCTCGCCGTCACCCCCGACCTGCACGTGCTGCGCGACCCCACCCGCGGGGGGCTCGCCGCCGCCCTCAACGAGATCGCGGCCGCCTCCGGCACCGGAGTGGTCGTCCAGGAGGGCCGGGTACCGGTCCCCGAGGCGGTGCGCAACGCCTGCGCGATCCTCGGCCTCGACCCCTTCTACGTGGCCAACGAGGGCAAGCTCGTCGCCTTCGTCCCCCGCGAGCACGCCGACGCCGTCCTGGACGCCATGCGGGCCCACCCGCTGGGGCGGCGCGCGGCGGTGATCGGCGAGGCGGTCGAGGACCACCCCGGCATGGTCGTGGCCCGCACCGGCCTCGGCGGCACGCGCGTGGTCGACCTGCCGATCGGGGAGCAGCTGCCGAGGATCTGCTGACACCGGCCCGCCGGAGACCCCGGGGCGGGTGCGCCGGGGTCAGGGCAGCTCGGGGATGAACGGCAGGTAGTCCTCCGGGCCGTCCCACGGCACCACCGCGTAGCTCGCCTCGGGCAGTTCGTTCCACACGCCGGGCAGGTCCCCGAGCGGCTCGGAGACCACCAGCCGCGTCTCATCGGACACCGCGCGCAGGTACGGCAGCTCCGGGTACAGCTGGCGCACCGTCTCGGCCCGGCTGCTGTAGTACAGCGAACGGGACCTGCCCTGGCTGGAGTAGCGGAAGGCCCACACCCGCTCGCCCTCGCTGACCGCCACCGTCATCTGGAGCGGGTCCGCCACCCCGTGCTCCTTGCCGAGCCGCTCCACCAGGCCCGCCATCCGGGCGACCGCCCCGGGCGGGTCCTGGTCGAGGCCGAAGGTCACGGCCAGGTAGAACATCACCTCGGAGTCCGTCGAACCCTCGATGCAGGGGAACAGCGCCGGGTCCACGGCCATGCACAGGTCGCGCTGGAGCCGGTGGAAGTCGGTGATCGAACCGTTGTGCATCCACAGCCAGCGGCCGTGCCGGAAGGGATGGCAGTTGGTCTGCTGGATCGCCGAACCCGTGGACGCCCGGACGTGCGCGAAGAACAGCGGCGACCGCACGTGCGAGGCCAGCTCCCGCAGGTTCCGGTTGTTCCAGGCCGGACCGATGTCACGGAACACGGCGGGCGTACCGTCACCGTCGGTGCTGTACCAGCCGATGCCGAACCCGTCCCCGTTGGTGGACTCCACGCCCATCCGCGCGTGCAGGCTCTGGTCGATCAGCGAGTGTTCCGGCTGGTACAGGACGGCGTCGAGGAGCATCGGCGAGCCGGAGTAGGCGAGCCATCGACACATGTGCACCATCCCTCTCGTGCGCCACTCCGTCCGAGCCTAACGCCCCACGCCGCCGCCCCGCCTGCCGTCGCGCCGGGCGGGTGGCATCGCACGACTCGGCCGCCTGCGTACGGGTGAGCGGTACGGCCGGAGCCGCCCGCGCGGCCGCGGCCCTGCCCCGGATGGCCGGAGCGGGTGCCGCGCGGATGCGGGGGCGCGCGGTGCGCCCCGTACCGGCCGCCGGGGCGGCGGCCCGGGCCGGCGCGGTACGGCGCCCGGCCGGGCTGTGCCCGGCCGGCACGGCCGCCGGGGCGCTCTTCCTCCTGCCGCCCACGGCCTACGGCCGCCCCTCGTACCCGGACCTCGCGCTCGTCTTCCCCGGGCGCCTACCGGCCGCCGCCCGAGTCGTCCGGCCAGCCGTACCCGGTCCGCGGCGCCTGCGGTACCGCGCCCAGCGCGGCCAGGTCCTTGTCCGCGGCCCGGCTCAGCTGACCGGCCAGGTCCCGCATCGCGCGGCTCGCCGCCAGCTCGTCGCCGATCGCGGGGACCTCCACGTCCTGCGGATTGCAGCGCGCCCGGCCCCGCCCGACCAGCGTGTCCTTCCCGGTCTCCAGCACCGCCCGGGCCTTGGTCGTGCCGTCCTCCTCGATGAGGTAGACCCCGACCTTCCATTCCTCGGCATGTGACATGGCACGCCTCCTGACCTCCGGGAGCCTCCTGCTTCCAGGATCTCACCAGGACACGTACAGCTCCTGCGGCGACCGGTGGATCAGCGTGGGCCGCATGCGCGGCGGCCGCGCCCCCTCCAGCCGCAGCCCCGGCAGGCGGCGGACGAACAGCTCCAGGGTCAGGCGCAGTTGCTCCCGGGCCAGCCGGGAGCCGGGGCACCCGTGCGGCCCGTACCCGAAGGCCAGGTGGGGCCGGGCGGCGGCCCCGCGGCCGATGTCGAACTCGTCGGGGCGCTCGTGCCGCCGCCCGTCGCGGTTGGCCGACCCGTACGCCACCAGCACGGTCGCCCCGGCCGGCAGCCGGGTCCCGGCCAGCGTCACCGGGCGGGTGGTCCTGCGCCGGAAGGCCTGCACGGCCGCGTCGTGGCGTGCGGCCTCCTCCACCGCCGCCGGCACCAGGGACGGGTCGTCGCGGAGCATCCGCCACTGCCGCCGGTCGGAGAGCAGGTGCATCAGGGCGGTGGCGATGAGCGCGCTGGTCGTGAGGAACCCGGCGATCAGCAGGTTCTGCAGGTTCGCCACCAGCTCGTGGCGCTGCTCGGCGGTCAGCTCGCCCGCCCCGGGGGCCAGGGCCGCCACCATGGCCGAGCAGAGGTCGTCCCGGGGCCGCTCGCGCCGCGCGCGCACGTACCCGTCCAGGAGCCGCTGCAGCGCCACCACGTCCTCGGCGGCCGCCACCTGCTCCTGCGGCGACAACGGCCGGAACAGCAGCTCCTCCGCCCGGAAGCCCCCGTGCACGGCGGCCGGCACGTCCGCCGGGTCCAGCCCGATCAGCCGCCCGACCACCTGCCCGGGCAGCTGCCGGGCGTAGCCCCCCACCAGCTCGACCGGCCCGTACGCGGGCAGGCCGTCCACCAGCTCCCGCGCGCAGGCGCGGGCGTGCGGGAGCAGCGCCGCCACCCGGGCCGGGGACAGCCCCCGGTTCAGCGGGGCCCGGTGCCGGCGGTGGGCGGCGCCGTCCGAGGAGACGACGGTGGGGCGCGGCCCGAAGCCGCCCGCCAGGACCGCGAGGACGGCGTCCGGCAGCGCCACGTCGGGGGTCAGGGAGTTCACGGAGGAGAAGTCCTCCGCGCGCAGCAGCACCTCCCGCACGTCCCGGTCGCGCGCCACCAGCCAGGCGTCGAACGCCGGCAGGTACGTCAGCCCCTCGGTCCGGCGGGCCCGGGCGTACAGCGGGTACGGGTCGCGGTACAGCTCGTCGCGCCAGGCGTGTCCCGGCGGCGGTTCGGTGCGGGTCACACGTGCCTCCCGTGGGACGGGGGCGCCAGGCGCGCCGGGGCGGGGCCGTCCGGCCGGACCGTGAGCCCGTACGCGGCCCCGGTGGGGACGGAGTCGAACACCGGCACGTGGCCGGGCAGCAGCAGCTCCAGCAGGGCGACCGACTCGCGCAGGGCGAACTGCGTGCCCAGGCAGGCCCGGGGGCCCATGCCGAAGGGCAGGTAGGCGCCCTGCCGGGCAGGCCGCCCGCCCGGGGCGGTGAACCGCCCCGGGACGAAGCGCTCGGGGTCCGGCCACAGCTCCGGGTCGCGGTGCGTCAGGTACGGGCAGACCAGCAGGTCCGTCCCCGCCGGGACGGCGTGGCCGGCGACGGTGTCGGCGACGGCCGCGTGCCGGGGCAGGATCCACGCCGACGGGTAGAGCCGCAGCGTCTCGCTGACCAGCGCCTGCACCGCCTCCCGGCGCTCGGGCGAGCCCTCCGGCCCGGCGGCCAGGGCCTCCTCGCGGGCCCCGGGGTGGCGGTCCAGGAGCAGGTACAGCCAGAGCAGGGTGGTGGCGGTGGTCTCGTGCCCGGCGACCAGCAGCGTGACGAGCTCGTCGCGCAGCAGCCGGTCCGTGTACTGCGGGTACGTGTCCGAGGCCTCCACCAGCACCTGGAGCAGCCCCGGCCCCTCCGGCCCCGCCTCCCGGTCCCGGGCGGCGGCCACGGCGTGCCGGGCGACCGCGTCGATCCGGGCCAGGTCGGCGGCGACCGAACCCCGCGCCTCGACCTCGTCGGCGGGCAGGCTCGGCAGCGCCGCCACCACCGCCGCCACGGCGGTGAGTTCCCGCGCGGTGGCGTCGTCCAGGGGATGGCCGGTGAGCGCGCGCCAGATGGTGTCCAGGGCGAAGCGGCGCATCTCCTCCCCGACGTCGAAGACCTCCCCGCTCCGCGCGTACCCGGCCCACCGCTGCGCCGTGGTGCGGGCCGCCGCGGCGATCCGCCGCTCGTAGCGGCGCATGCCCGTACCGGTGAACTGCGACTGGAGGAGCCTGCGCTGCCGCTTCCAGGCGTCCCCGGTCGCGGCCAGCAGCCCGTCGCCGATCAGCAGGCGGGCCCGGTGGGAGCGCTTGACGTACCCGTCGGGGTTGCGGGCCAGTACGTGCTGCACGGCCTCCGGCCCGGTCACCAGGACGGTGGGCTGCGGCCCGATCCGCACGGCGGCGAGGCCGCCGAGCCGCTCGCGCGCCAGGCCCAGCAGCTCGATCAGCTCGCCCCCTCCGGCCCGCCACCGCTCGACCTCGGCGGCGTCGAGCTCGGGCACCGGCGGGGCGGCCCGCCCGGTAACGGCGTGTGTGGCCAAGGCTGTTCTCCTGTCCGGCAGACGTCGGCAGCACGGACTGTACGCGTGCGCGCGCCCGCGTACGAGGGCGCCTTGCGCCGACGTCGCATGGCCGACACGCCGTCGGTGCCCGAGGACGGGATTGCGGGCTACTGGGGCGACCAGCGCTGGGAGGCGTTGCCGTTGCAGGAGTTCGTGACCAGACCGCTGCTCATGCCCAGGTCGAGGCAGCCGCCGTTCCAGTCGTTGCGCAGGGTGCCGCCCGAGCCCGTACGCCACGTCCGGGCGAGGTCCTGGTCGCAGTCGCCCACGAAGACGGCCTGGCCGAGCATGTTGCCGTAGAGACAGCCGCCCGTCTGCTGGTTGACCAGCCTGAAGCTCCCGTCGCCCTGGCTGCGCACCGTCCAGCGGGCCGTGGAGTCCGAGCAGCTCCCGTAGTCGGAGGCGCCGAACACCTGCGTGATGCACTGCCCGTTGTTGCCGTTGCCGTAGCGGTGGGTGCCGCCGGAGGCGGGCGGCGGGGTGGGCTTCGGCGGGGTGCCGCCACCGGCGGGGGCACCGGTGGCACCGCCCTGGCCGTTGGGGGTGCCGGCCGTGGGAGCCGTGCCGGTGCCGGCCGCCGGACCCGTGCCGGTGTTCGCGGCCGGCGGGGGCGGCTGCGACGCCCCCGGCTCCTGGCCCGGGGGCTGCTGCCCCGGCGGCGCGGAGGCCGCACCGGACGGGCTGCCGCCGGACGCGGAGGGCTGGGCGCCCGACGCCACGGACGACGGGGTCTGTGCCGCCGGGGCCGGGCCCTGGGCAGAGCCCGGAGCCGGCACCGATCCGGAGGGCTGGGCACCGGCCCCGGAGGGCGCGGTCACGTGCGGGAGGTACTGGACGGCGAGGGTGGTGCCGCCGGCGACCACGACGACCGGGAGCACGGCGAGCAGGACCCGGGTACGGCGGCGCCGCTCGGCCGGGGCCGCGGCGGCCGGGGTCGCGGCCTCCGGGGCGGGCTTCCCGCCGACCAGCGGGAGCGTCGGTACGTCGACCTCCTGCACGTCCGCCGCGAACGCGGCCCGCTCGGCCAGCCGTTCGGCGATCGCCCGGGGCCACGGCGGGGCTTCGAACGGCCCCTGCTCCGAGGCCCGTTCGAGGAGCTCGGCGGCGGTCGGCCGGTCCCCGGGGTCCTTGGCGAGGCAGCCGGCGACGACGTCCGCGAGGCCGGCGTCGAGCTCCCGCAGCGGCTCCAGGTCGGGATCCTCGTGCACGATGCGGTACAGCACCCCGTGGCCGGACTCCTCGCCGAACGGCGGCCGGCCGCAGGCCGCGTACGCCAGTACCGAGCCCAGCGCGAACACATCGGTGGCGCCGCTCAACGCCTTGGCCCCCGAAGCCTGTTCGGGAGCCATGTACGCGGGGGTGCCCACGACCATCCCGGTCCGGGTCAGCTGGCTCTGCTCGGCGGCCCGGGCGACCCCGAAGTCGATGAGGGTGAGGCCGTCGGTGGTCAGCATGACGTTGGACGGCTTCAGGTCCCGGTGCACCATGTCCAGCGCGTGCACCGCCGCCAGACCCGCCGCGGCCTCCCGCAGCAGCAGCCACAGCGCCCGCGCCGGCAGCGGACCGCCGTGCAGGGCGAGGGCCTCGCGCAGGGTGAGCCCGGGTATGTAGGCCGTGGCGAACCACGGGGGGTTCGCGGTGCGGTCGCTGTCGAGCAGCGGGGCGGTGGCCTTCTCCGGGAGCCGGGCGAGGTTGTCGAGTTCGTGCCCGAAGCGGCGCCGGAAGTCCTCGTCCTCGCCGACGACCGAGGCGAGGAGCTGTTTGACGGCGACGTACCGTCCGTCCAGGACCCCCAGGTACACCCGCCCCATCCCGCCGGCGCCCAGCCGTCCCGCCAGTACCGTGCGCCCGATCAGCCGCGGGTCGTCCGCCTCCAGCGGCTCGGCCCCGCTCCCCCTCAGCTCTAACACGTCTGTCCCGTCGCCCCGTCGGTGCATCGAATGAGTTCCTGGCAAGCTACCCGACGCGGCGGCATACTTCGACGATGATCCCCGACGACTTCCGGCCCATCGGGCGCGACCACCCGGACTTCCCGCCGCGGCCCGAGCGCGTCGACCTGGACGCGGCGCACCGGCTCGGACCGGCCGCCGCCGTCGAGGCGAAGTGGGAGTCCATGGCCCGCTCCTGGAAGTGGCGGGCCGAGTACGAAGTCGTCCGCAGCCCGAGCAGGGTCTACCCCCGCATCGTCGAGCTCGTCGCGGCGGCCCGCGCCGTCCCGGAGCTGCGGCGGCTGTACCCGTACACCAGCCACCTGATGCTGAAGTTCAGCTCTACCACCACGATCCCCTACGAGGTGCGGCTGCCGTCGGTCGAGCCGCTGGCCGACGGGCGGTTCCGCGTCCGCCACGGCGAGGTGCTGGGCGAGTTCGACAGCACCGGGGAAGCGCTGGCCCTCGTCCTGGCCCACGCCCCGCCCGGCCTCGGACCGGCCGTGCCGGGCGAGAGCGGCCGCGGGCGCTGAGCAGGGCGAAAGCCCCGGGCCGCCGGGCCCGGGGCTTTCGCCGTCATACCGTTCGCGGCGTTCAGACCAGGTCGAACCGGTCCAGGTCCATGACCTTGCTCCACGCGGCGGCGAAGTCCTCCACGAACTTGAGCTTCGCGTCGTCGCTCGCGTACACCTCGGCCACGGCCCGCAGCTCGGAGTTCGAGCCGAAGACGAGGTCGGCGCGGGTGCCGGTCCACTTCAGGGCGCCCGTCGAGGCGTCGCGGCCCTCGAAGGTGTTCTGGTCCGCGGAGGTCGGCGTCCACGTCGTGCCCAGGTCGAGCAGGTTGACGAAGAAGTCGTTCGTCAGCGTGCCGGGGGTGTCGGTGAACACGCCCAGCTTGGACTGCTGGTGGTTCGCGCCCAGCACGCGCAGGCCGCCGACGAGGACGGTCAGCTCGGGAGCGGACAGGTTCAGCAGGTTCGCCCGGTCGACCAGCAGGTACTCGGCCGGCAGGCGGCTGCCCTTGCCGAGGTGGTTGCGGAAGCCGTCGGCGGCGGGCTCCAGCGCCGCGAAGGACTCGACGTCCGTCTGCTCCTGGGTGGCGTCCACGCGGCCCGGGGTGAAGGACACCTCGACCTCGTGGCCGGCGTCCTTGGCGGCCTGCTCGACGGCGGCGGTGCCGGCCAGGACGACCAGGTCGGCGAGGGAGACCCGCTTGCCGCCGGTCTGGGCGGAGTTGAAGGACTCCTGGACGCCCTCCAGGACGCGCAGCACCGCGGCGAGCTGGTCGGGCTCGTTGACCTCCCAGCCGGCCTGCGGCTGGAGGCGGACGCGGGCGCCGTTGGCACCGCCGCGCTTGTCGCTGCCGCGGAAGGACGAGGCCGACGCCCAGGCCACGGACACCAGCTGGGACACCGTCAGGTCGGTGCCGAGGATCCGCTCCTTGAGGGAGGCGATGTCCGCGGCGTCGACCACCTCGTGGTCGAGGGCCGGCAGCGGGTCCTGCCACAGCAGGGTCTCGGACGGGACCTCGGGGCCGAGGTAGCGCACGACGGGGCCCAGGTCGCGGTGGGTGAGCTTGTACCAGGCGCGGGCGAAGGCGTCCGCGAACCGGTCGGGGTTCTCCAGGAAGCGGCGGGAGATCTGCTCGTAGGCCGGGTCGAAGCGCAGCGAGAGGTCCGTCGTCAGCATCGTCGGCGCGTGGCTCTTGGACGGGTCGTGGGCGTCCGGGATGGTGCCGGCGCCCGCGCCGTCCTTGGCGACCCACTGCTGCGCGCCGGCCGGGCTCGTGGTCAGCTCGTACTCGAAGCCGAACAGGTTCTCGAAGAAGTTGTTGCTCCACCGCGTCGGCGTCGTGGTCCAGGTGACCTCGAGACCGCTGGTGATGGTGTCGGCGCCCTTGCCGGAGCCGTACGTGCTCTGCCAGCCGAAGCCCTGGGCCTCCAGCGGGGCCGCCTCGGGGTCGGCGCCCACGTGGTCGGCGGGGCCGGCGCCGTGCGCCTTGCCGAAGGTGTGGCCGCCGGCTATCAGGGCGACCGTCTCCTCGTCGTTCATCGCCATCCGGCGGAACGTCTCGCGGATGTCGCGCGCCGCGGCCAGCGGGTCCGGGTTCCCGTTCGGGCCCTCGGGGTTGACGTAGATCAGGCCCATCTGGACGGCGCCGAGCGGGCTCTCCAGCTCGCGGTCGCCCGTGTAGCGCTGGTCGTCGAGCCAGGTGGTCTCGGGACCCCAGTAGACGTCCTCGTCGGCTTCCCACACGTCGGCGCGGCCGCCGGCGAAGCCGAAGGTCTCGAAGCCCATCGACTCGAGGGCGACGTTGCCCGTCAGGATGAGGAGGTCGGCCCAGGACAGGCTCTGCCCGTACTTCTTCTTCACGGGCCACAGCAGCCGGCGGGCCTTGTCCAGGTTGGCGTTGTCCGGCCAGCTGTTGAGCGGGGCGAAGCGCTGCTGGCCGGCGCCGGCACCGCCGCGGCCGTCACTGATCCGGTAGGTGCCGGCGCTGTGCCAGGCCATGCGGATCATGAACGGGCCGTAGTGGCCGAAGTCGGCCGGCCACCAGTCCTGCGACGTGGTCAGGACCTCCTCGATGTCCCGCTTCACGGCCGGGAGGTCGAGGGTCTTGAACGCCTCGGCGTAGTCGAACTCCTCGCCGAGCGGGTTGGCCACGGCCGGGTTCTTGGCGAGGATCTTCAGATTGAGGCGCTCGGGCCACCACTGGCGGTTTCCGCCGCCCTGGGTGGGGTGGGGGGCGCGCTCGTGCGCGACCGGGCAGCCGCCCGCACCCTGTGCCTCGACGACTGCGTCATGGTTCTCAGACATGCAAATCCTTCCGGACCAGGCGGATCACGCTGTTCAGGAACGGTCAACTCAACCCTTGGCTATCAACGCGTCAGATCCTACGATTGACTCAGTCCAAGTCAAGACGCAGACCAAGCCCGGATCCCGACGGTTCCAGGAGGACCCGACGGGATCCGGGCGGCCCGTCGAACCTGAGAGGGTGAGCCGACATGAGCGACCTGCTGGACCGGCTGCGCAGGCGCGGCTGGCGGATGACGTCCCAGAGGCGTGTCGTCGCGGAGGTCCTGGACGGCGACCACGTGCACCTCACCGCCGACGAGGTGCACGCCCGGGCCGTGGACCGGCTCCCCGAGATCTCCCGCGCCACCGTATACAACGCCCTGGGGGAGCTGGTCGCGCTCGGGGAAGTGGCGGAGGTCTCCACCGACGGCCGGGCGAAGCGCTACGACCCCAACGCGCACCACCCGCACCACCACCTCGTCTGCTCCGGCTGCGGCCTCATCCGGGACGTCCACCCCGCCGGGAACCCCCTGTCCGACCTCCCGGCGGGCGAGCGCTTCGGCTTCTCGGTGTCCGGGGCCGAGATCACCTACCGGGGGCTGTGCCCGAACTGCGCCGGCTGACGTCCCGCCCGCCCGCACCCGGCGCTCCAGCGGTGCTCCACCAGGCCTCCGGCGGAGCACCGTCGGAGGCCTAGCGGTACGCGGCGAACGCCTTCGTGAAGGCGAGCGGTTCCTGGAGGACGGAGCTGCAGGTGGCGTCGGCGTGGCCGAGGGCGCCCGCCGCGCACTGGCGGTCGCGCGCCGACGACCACATCGCCAGCCGCCCGATCCCCTTCGCCTGGGCGAAGCGGACCAGCTCCGTCGCGTCCGCCACGCCGAAGACCTCGCTCGCCACGTCGTTGACGCCGATCATGGGGGTGACGGCGAGGGCCTTCCAGGCCGCCGCGTCGGAGAGCCCGAGCACGCCCTTGAGCTGCGCCTGCGTCGCGGTCGCCGCCTGGACCGCGTACTGGCCCATGTCCCCGGAGTACGCCGGCCCGTAGTCCATGGCCATGATGTTCACGGCGCCGATCCGCACCCCGTTCTTCGCGGCGTCCGCCAGCAGGGCCACGCCCGGCTGGGTCAGCCCCTCCGGCATCACCGGCAGGGTGAAGGCCACGTCGAGGCCCGGGTGGGACTTCTGCAGCCGGGCTATCGCCTGCGCGCGGCGGGTGTTGGCGGCGGTGTCCGGCAGGGCGGCGCCCTCGATGTCGAAGTCCACCTTGGTGAGCCGGTAGGCGTCGACCACCTTCCCGTACGCCGCCGCCAGCTCGTCGACGCCCGCGCAGTTCAGGGCCAGCTCGCGCCCGGCGGCGCCGCCGAACGACACCCGTACGTCGCCGCCCGCCTTGCGCAGCGCGCCGATCTGGGCCGCGACCTTGTCGTCCGCGAGCGGGGTGACCCCGCCCCACAGCGGCGAGCAGCCGCCGCCGGCGGTGACGAAGGCGAGGTGGAACTCCTTGACGCCGGTCCTGGCCGCGGTGTCGAGCAGGTCGTAAGCGGGGTAGAGCGAGGTGTCCACGTACGGGGCGAACCGTGCGCCGCCGGCGGGGGCGCCGGTCGGCGCGGGCGTCGGCGTGGGGGAGGGCGGGACCACCGGGGTGGCCGTCGCGGTGGCGGTGGCGGTGGCGGTGGCGGTCGCCGTGGCCGTCGGCGCGGCGGTCGGCGTCGCGGTCGGCGCCGTCGTCGGCCGGCCGCTCGGCTGCGGGGTCGCGCCCTGGTCCACCGAGCACTTGACGGCGTTGATCAGGCAGCGGGTGGGGTCGCCGGGCGTCCCCGCGCCCGAGCCGCTCGCCACGAACCCGACGGTGACGGACGCGCCCGGCGCCAGCACCCCGTTCCAGGCGGCGGGCTTGACGGTGACGCGCTGCCCGTCGACCGTGTGGGTCCCGTTCCACAGCGAGCCGATCCGCACCCCCGCCGGCAGGTCGAACTGGAGCGTCCAGCCGGCCAGTTCCCGGCCGGTGCCGTTGGTGATCACGTACTGGGCGGTGTACCCGCCGCTCCAGGAGCTGGACTTGGTGTACACGGCCCCGACGGACGTGGCCTGGGCCGTGCCGGTGAACGCGAAGGCCGCGCCCCCCAGCACCGCCGCCACCACGACCGCCCCGGCGGCCTTCGCCCTGCCGCTCGCCCTGCGCCGGTGTCCGCCCGTGCTGCTGCCCATGGAGTGCCTGCCTTCGTATGACCGGGAGTTGGATACGGGGCAGCACGCTAGCCGCCCGGAAACGGACATTCGTTCGCTTCGGGGCGTCGGCGGCGAACCTTAGGTTCCGCTTAAGGCAGCGGAAAGGACGGCCTCAGGAAGAGGCCCGCCCACCCGGTCGGAGCAGCGGCGCGCCCGCAGGAACACGAAGCCGCCCACGCCCCGGAGAGCCTCTTTGACCTGCGCTTCCCGGGTGCGCTACTCCACTGGTCAACTCGCGGGCCCCGGCCGGGGCCCCGCAGGACGCGTCGGCTCTCGGGAGGCCCAGCCCCATGACCAGAAGGCGTTTGCCCACCAGGCTGCTCACCGCGGCGACCACGACGGCCATACTCCTCACCCTCGCCCCGGCGATGGCCGCCGCCGCGCGGCCCGGCGCCGACGGACCCGCGGACGCCACCGTGCGCCGCGACCCCGCCACGGGGCACGCCCGGATGGTCTTCAGAACGGGTGGATACCTCACCGAACCCGCCGCCACCCCGCCGGAGGAGGTCGTGCTCGGCTACGTACGCGCACACCGGGAGCTCTTCGGCCTGTCGGAGGGGCAGCTGGAGCAGCTCGTCGTCGCCTCCTCCTACCCGACGCGGCACAACGGCGCCCACCAGGTCACCATCGGCCAGAACATCGACGGCATGCGCGTCCAGGGCGGCCTGCTCACCGCCACCGTCGACAAGCGCGGCCGCCTGGTGATCATCGGCGGGGCCGCGGCCACCGGCGAACCGGCCGGCAGCGTCGAACTGACCGCGCAGGACGCCCTCGACGCGGCCGCCGACGCCCAGGGCGTACGCGCCCGGCGGCAGCTCAAGGGCTCCGACAACCGGGACAAGGGCCGGCAGAAGTTCGCCAACCCCTACGCCCGCAAGCTGACCAAGCCCAACGACGTCACCGCCGAACTGGTCTGGTACCCCAGCGGGCCCGGCCGCGCGCTGCGCCCGGCCTGGCTCACCGACATCGAGGCCTCCGGCACCTCCTGGTACCAGACGCTGGTGGACGCGGAGGACGGAGACATCCTCAGCCGGGCGAGCCGCTACCACCACGACGGCCCCGAGGGCCGGGTGTTCACCACCCAGCACCCGGACGTCACGGGGGCCACCCGCACGGTCACCCCCTTCACCGGGCGGGACGGCTCCTGGGTGGCCGACCGGCTGACCCAGGGCAACAACGTCAACGCCTACCGGGACGAGGACGGGGACAACGCCGTCCCCGACACCGGGAACGACGCGCAGCGGCCGCAGTCCCCGCCCAGCGGCGACCCGGCCTACCAGCACTTCGACTACGCGTTCGGCGACGTCTGGCGCACCAACGCGGCCGCCACCCAGGCCAACCTCGACGCCGACGTCAACCCCGTCATCACGCAGCTCTTCTACTACAACAACGTGATGCACGACTACCTCTACACGCTGGGCTTCGACGAGGCCTCCCGCAACTTCCAGGCCTCCAACTTCGGTCGAGGCGGCGCACAGGGCGACGCCGTGCTCGCCGAGGCGCAGGACGGCTGGGACCTCGGCTGCGAGGACGACGCCACACCGCCGAACCGGATCCGCTGCCTGAACAACGCCAACTTCGGCACGCCCCCGGACGGCGCCAGCCCGCGCATGCAGATGTTCATGTGGCAGCCCGGCTACCCGTGGCGCGACGGCTCGCTCGACGGCGACGTCATCGCCCACGAGTACGGCCACGGCGTGTCCAACCGCCTGGTCGGCGGCGGCGACCTCGGCGAGGGCCCGCAGACCGGGGCGCTCGGCGAGGGCTGGAGCGACACGATCTCCTTCCTCAAGTGGGGCGACGCGGTCGTCGGCGAGTACGTCACCGGCAACACCCGCACCGGCATCCGCTCGCAGCGCTACGACACCTCCACCGAGGGCTGGGGCAGCTTCAACCCGGCGCGCGGCGTACACCGCAACGGCGAGGTCTGGGCCGCCACCGTCTACGACATCCGCGAGGCCAAGGGCATCGCCCACACCCAGCAGCTCGTCATCGACGGCATGAAGAACACCGTCCACCAGCCGAGCTACCTCGACGCCCGCGACGGCATCCTGGCCGCCGACATGACCAACACCGGCGGCGCCGACCAGTGCCTGCTGTGGCGGGTCTTCGCCGGCCGGGGCATGGGCGCGAACGCCGCCTCCAGCGCCGACCAGAAGACCGTCACCGCGGACGGCACCGTCCCGGCCGCCTGCCTGCCCACCGCCGACGCCGGCGGCCCGTACACCACGGACGAGGGCACCGACGTCACCCTCGACGCCTCCGCCTCGGTGAAGGGGACCGCCCCCTCGGCCGGCTCCCTGACCGCGTACGCGTGGGACCTCGACAACGACGGGCGGTACGACGACGCCACCGGCGTGAGCGTCCCCTTCGACAGGGTCGGCCGCGACGGGGTCTTCACGGTCGGCCTGAAGGTCACCGACGCCGCCGGCAACACCGACACCGGCTCCACCACGGTCACGGTCCGCAACGTCGAACCCTCGGTCGCCCTCCAGGCCGTCCCCCCGGCGGCCGAGAACACCGGGGTCACCCTGACCGGGACGATCACCGACCCGGGCTGGCTCGACCCGCTCACCGCCACCGTCGACTGGGGTGACGGCAACGGCCCCCAGCCTCTGGACGGCACCCTGGAGAACACCCGCCCCGACGCCACGCTGACCCTGACGTCCCCGCACACCTACGGGGACGACGGCACCTTCGGCATCGAGGTGTGCGGCACCGACGACGACACCCGCAGCTGCGCCGTCACCGACGTGGTGATCGGCAACACCCCCCCGACCGCCGTCATCGCCCCCGACGGCCAGACCACGTACAACGGCCAGAAGGCCTACATCGCGCACGCCGGAGTCCCGGTCGAGGTCACCGGCTCCTCCGCCGACCCCGGCAGCGACGACCTGACCCTGACCTGGAACTGGGGCGACGGCTCCTCGGACGACCTGGTCTCCCTGGTCAACCCCCCGGCCACCGACCCCGATCCGAGCCCCTCGGTCCAGCCGCGCGCCCTGACCGGGAAGAAGTCGCACGCGTACGCGGCCGCGTGCCTGTCCACCCTCACCTTCACCAGCGGCGACGACGACGGCGGCAGCGCCTCCGACACCGCTGCCGTCATCACCACCGGCAACACCAGGCAGGCCCACAACCAGGCCTACTGGATGAAGCAGTACGACGGCCGCGCACCCGACGACTTCACCCCGGCCCAGCAGCAGTGCCTGCTGGACGTGGCCTCGTTCATGAGCACGGTCTACGGCCCCCTCACCCGCGCCCAGGCCTACGCGGTCCTCGCCAACGGCTCGCCCGAGCCGCGGAAGCTGCTGTCGCAGCAACTGCTGGCGGCCTGGCTCAACTTCGCCAACGGATCGTACGACCTGACCACCCGGGTGGACACCGACGGCAACTGGATCCCGGACTCGACCTTCGGGGCGGCCGTCGCCGCGGCCGAGGCCGTCTACAACAACCCGGCCGCCACCCGGCTCGAGCTCCAGAAGCAGGTGGACACCCTGCTGCGGTTCAACGTCCGTGACGGCGGTTGACCGCCGCCTGGCCTGCCTCGCCGCCCTCGCACTCTTCACCGGGTGCGGGAGCGGCGCACCGGGGGCCGCGCGGACGCGAACCCCGGTGACGGGCACGGGCCCCACCCCCGGCACGCCCGTCCCGGCACGCGGGCGGGTGCTCGGCCCGGCGGACGACGGCTTCACCGGCCGGCTCGCCGTCGGCGAGACGGCCCTGCTGCGGCTGCCCGCGCGGGAGGAGCGCGAGCCGGTCCTCACCGGCGGGTCCGTGCTGCTGATCCCGGTCGAGAACCTGGCGCGCTCCGGCCACCGGGAGTGGGAGATCCGGGCCGTGCGTCCGGGCACCAGCCGGATCTCCGTACCCCGGCCGGAGCGCACGCCCGCCGCCCTGACCCTGGTGGTCGTCTGAGAGGCGGAAGGGGCACCTGCGGGACGTGGGGGGGGGGGGGGGGGCCCGGGCCCCCCCCCCGCCCCCCCCCGGGGGGGGGGGGGGGGGGGGCGGGGGGGGCTGGTTGGGGGGCGTGTAATGGGGGGGCCCCGACCGGAGCCCGCC
>NZ_JBNNPF010000021.1:75321-141675 GCF_050275515.1 Streptomyces sp. NPDC004126
CCGACCGCGGGGCGGTCGCGGACACGGCGGCGGCCGACCTGCGGCGGATCGAACGCGACCTGCACGACGGGGCGCAGGCCCGGCCGCCGTGCCACGTCCCGTGCCGCCCGCGGTGGGCGTCGTCAGGAGATCTGGTCGTAGTTGTACTGGCCCTTGTACTGCGGGGCCCAGACCTCGGGCCACGGGGTGCTGGTGCTGCCGCAGGCGCCCAGGACCACGGGGGAGCGGCGGCCGGTGTCCCGGATGCACTGCCCGGTGCTCGCCTCCACGATCTCCCAGCGGTTCGGGTAGGCGTCCGTGCCCCGGTACCTCCAGGTGAAGGTGGAGCAGCCCCAGCCGTTGGCCAGGACCATCGCCGTGCCGGGCGCGGTGCCGCCGCCCTGCGTCCCCAGGCAGTAGACGCCGAACGCACCGATGGTGAAGTTGCCGTTGCCCAGGTTCTGGAAGTGGAAGCGCTGGTGCAGCGCCTCCTTGCAGTCGAAGGTCTGGATGATCGTCCCCTCCTGGGGGCGCCCGCCGCCCTGGATGTCGAGGCACTTCCAGCTGACGGCGGCGTGCAGCTCGTACGTGGCCGCGTCGCGGAAACTCGTCGTGTACCGGATGCCCGGGTTCGCGTCCGCCTGCGCCGGCGACGCCGGCAGCAGCAGGACCAGCAGGCCCATCAGGGCGGCCAACACGCCGTGCCCGCCCAGCCTGCCCAACTTTCGCACCACTCGCTCTCCCCTGTCGTAAGAACGTCCTTGACGCGGAGAACGTAGCGAGATCCGCCGAACCCCCGGTACCCGCCCATTCAGGGGGGTGCCGGGGGTTCGGGCACCGGGTCAGGCGGCGGTCCAGCCGCCGTCCATGGGCACCGAGGTACCGGTGACGTGGCCCGTGTGCGGACCGCAGAGCCACAGGGCGACCGCCGCGACCTCCTCCGGCTCGATCAGCCGCTTGATCGCGGAGCCCCGCAGCAGCACCTCGGAGACGACCTGGGAGGCGGGGATGCCGTGCGCCTCCGCCTGTGCGGCGATCTGCCGCTCCACCAGCGGGGTGCGCACGTATCCGGGGCTCACGCAGTTGCTCGTCACCCCGTGCGGGGCGCCCTCCAGGGCGGTGACCTTGCTGAGCCCCTCCAGAGCGTGCTTGGCGGCCACGTATCCCGCTTTGAAGGCGCTGGCCCGCAGCCCGTGGACGCTGGAGATGTTGACGACCCGCCCCCAGCCGCGCCCGTACATGTACGGCAGGGTCCGCCGCAGCAGCAGGAACGGGGCGGTGACCATCACCCTCTGGATCAGCTCGAACCGCTCGGGCGGGAAGTCCTCGATGGCCGCCACGTGCTGGAGCCCGGCGTTGTTGACGAGGACGTCGGCCTCGGCGGGCAGCCGGCCGACCGCGTCCGGGTCGGCGAGGTCGGCGGTATGGGCCCGCCCGCCGACGAGGTCGGCCACCGCCCCGGCGGCCCGCGCGTCCACGTCCACGACGTGGACGAAGGCGCCCGCGCCCGCGAGGGCCACCGCGCAGGCCCTCCCGATGCCGCTGCCGCCGCCGGTCACCAGGGCCACGCGTCCCGCCAGGACGGGGGCCGTTCCACCGGATGAGGTGCTGATCTCGCTGGTCATGCCCCGAACGTTAGGGAGGTGCGCCACCCCGTGCCGATGTGCGCCGCCGCCACACTCGGCGGCCGCGCTGTGGCGGCGGGCACCACCGGACGACGGCCCGGGACGCGGCGCGTGCGCGCACCCCGGGCCGCCCCTCCTACTGGTGGGGGCGCCAGTTCGGCAGGCCGGCCGACGAGGGGCGCCAGGCCATCACCTGTGCCAGGTGGCGCAGGATCTCCTCCGCCTCCCGTCGGACCTGACCGGGTACGTCGCCGCGCTCGCGTACGAGCTGGGCGTAGATCGGCGCATCACTGCTGGTGCTGCTCACTTAGGATTCACTCCCCTGAAGCCGGCACCGCGGGCCGGGCGGCACAAGTGTAGGCGGCGGCCTGGCGGCAGCCGAACAGAGGTCGGTACGGGCGGATACGGGCGCTCACGAGCACTGGGTCCCGTCCGCCGGAGCGGTGCCCTCGACGAGGAACGCGTCGACGGCCTTGGTGGCGCAGGAGTTCTTCCCGTAGGAGCCGTGCCCCTCGCCCTTCACGGTGAGGTTGACGCCGACGTTCCGGCCGAGCGACTCCGCCATGCGCTTGGCGCCCTCGACGGGGGTGGCCGGGTCTCCCGTGTTGCCGATCACCACGATCGGGGCCGCGCCCTCGGCGGAGACCTGCGGCTTGTCGGAGGTGCCGCGCACCGGCCACTGCGAGCAGCCGAGCAGGCCCTCCACCATCTCCGGCCCGAACACCGGGGAGGCCGCCCGGAAGGCCGCCTCCTGCGCCGTCTTCTCCTCGACGGTGTACCGGCGGCTGGTGTCGACGCAGTTGATCGCCGCCTGCGCGGCGTTCGAGTTGTCGTAGCGGCCGTCCTCGCCGCGCCCGCTGTAGGAGTCCGCGAGCAGCAGCAGGATGTTCCCCGTGCCGAGCTGGCGCAGCTCGCCGAGGCCCTGGACGAGGTACTCCCAGGTCTCCTTGTCGTACAGGCTGGCGGCGATGCCGGTGAGCGCCTGGTCGGAGGTCAGCTTGCGGCCGCTGTCGGTGGAGGCGGGCTTCGCCTTCAGCTTCTCCATCAGCTCGTTGATCCGCTTGTTGCCCTCGGCGTCGCTGGGGCCGGTCGGACAGTTGGCGGTGTACTTGTCCCGGCAGTACTTCATGGCGTGCTCCAGCGCCTGCTGGAAGCCCTTGGCCTGGCCGAGGCCGGCCTGCGCCTCGTCGGCCGTGGGGTCGACGACGGCGTCGAACACGGTGCGGCCGACGTTCTTCGGGA
Source organism: Streptomyces sp. NPDC004126 (assembly GCF_050275515.1). Taxonomy (NCBI): domain Bacteria; kingdom Bacillati; phylum Actinomycetota; class Actinomycetes; order Kitasatosporales; family Streptomycetaceae; genus Streptomyces; species Streptomyces sp. NPDC004126. The sequence continues at coordinate 78,168 of NZ_JBNNPF010000021.1, forward strand.
ACAGGTGGGCGTAGACGCCGCCCAGCCGGGTGCCGTAGGAGATGCCGAAGTAGTTCAGCTTCTGGTCGCCGAGGACCTGGCGCATCAGGTCCATGTCGCGGGCCGTGTCGGCCGTGCCGACGTGGGGGAGCAGCTTCGCGGACTTCTGCTTGCAGGCGTCGGTGAACTTCTTGATGTCGTCGAGGGTGTTGCCGGAGCCCGGGTCCTCGTCGAGCGTCTTGTCGTCCAGGCACAGCACCGGGGCGCTGCCGCCCACGCCGCGCGGGTCGAAGCTGACCAGGTCGTAGACCGCGCCCAGCTTCTTGTACTCGTCCGCCGCCTGCGGGAGCGTGTGGACGCCGGAGCCGCCGGGGCCGCCGAAGTTGTAGACGAGGGAGCCGATCCGCTTGCCGGGGTCGGTGGCCTTCTTGCGGATCAGGGCCACGTCGATGGTCTCGCCGGCCGGCTTGGCGTAGTCGAGCGGTGCCTTCATGCTCGCGCACTCCCAGGCCGCGCCCGGGGCCTTGCCGCCGCCCTGGGCGGCCGAGGGCGCCGGGCAGGTCCGCCAGTCGGGCTTCTGCCCGGTCAGGGCCGCGGGCAGGGCGGGCAGCGGGGCGGGTGCCGCGGTGGTGGCCGGTCCCGAGGGTTTCGCCTGCGCCGGAGCCTTCGCGTCGCTGCCGCAGGCCGCCAGGGCGGGGACCGCCAGCAAGGAGGCGGCGGCCAGGACCGCCGCCCGGACGGGGCGGCGTATGAGGTGGGGCATGCGTGGGCTCCTGCGCGGTTCGGAGGGCATGGGTAAACGAAGGACAAAGTGTAGGGGCGGATTCCGGCCAGTCGTCCCCGGGGCCGGGCATGATCCGAAAGGCGCGGGCTAGCCCGCGGGGGCGGCGCCTAGGGTGCCGGCCGCGCCGGGGCCGCGCGGGCCGCGGGCACCGGTTCCGGCGCGGGGGGTCCGGCCCTCCGGGTGCGCCTCCGGATGCGGTACGCCGGCCGCCTCCCGGGCCCGGTACCGGCCCGGCGTCGTGCCGAACTCCCGGCTGAAGGCGTGCGACAGGGCGTACGGCGTGCCGTAGCCGACCCGGCGCGCCACCGCGGCCAGCGGGTCGTCGGTGCCGCGCAGCAGGCCGGCGGCGAGGTTCAGCCGCCACCAGGTGAGGTAGGCCATCGGCGGCCGCCCCACCAGCGCCGTGAACCGCCGCGCCAGCGTCGGGCGGGAGACCCCCGCCTCGGCGGCCAGCAGCCCGTTGGTCCAGGGGGCGGCCGGATCCGCGTGCAGCGCCCGCAGCGCGGCGGCCGCCACCGGGTCGCCCAGCACGGCCGGCCAGCTGCCCGCCGTGCCCTCGGCGGTCAGCCAGGAGCGGATCATGTAGACGAGGAGCAGGTCGAGCAGGCTGGGCACCGCGACACCGCTCCCCGGCCGCTGCCCGCCCAGCTCGCGGCCCAGCAGGTCGATCGCGGAGCGCAGCTCGGGGTGGCTGCCCGCCCGGTTCGGCAGGTGCACCACCGGCGGCAGCTCCGCCATCAGCGGATGCGCCCGGCTGCGGTCGAGCCGGTACTTGCCGCACAGCATCTCCACCGCGCCGCCGGCCCCGCCGCCCCGGTCCCCGGTCCGCCGCCACGCCGCCCGGACCGACTCGAACGGCACGGCCCGCGCCACGGCCCGCGCGTCGGCGGGGGAGTCCGCGATCACGTGCCCCGTGCCGTGCGGGAGCAGCACCGCGTCACCCGCGCCCAGCGACACGGGCGGGCCGCCGTCCGGCAGCAGCCAGCAGCCGCCCTCCAGGACGACGTGGAAGCCGGCGCCGTCGTACGGGGCGAACCGCACGCACCAGCTGCCGTCCACCCGCATCCGGTCGGACGAGGGCCTGCCGACCCGTACGGCCGAGATCGCGTCGCTCACCACATCCACCGCGCCAGCCTATCCAGCCCCCGCCCCCGCGTGAGCCGCTCGCGTATTCCGGAGAGCGTCCGGAGCATTGAGCCGCTCACCGGGCCCTCCATACAGTGATGATCATGGATAACGCGAACGGGAACAGCATGGTCCTCGGCGACGTCGAGGTCATCCGGGTGATCGAGTGGCAGGGGCCCTTCGGCCCCGTGGCGGACCTGGTCCCCGATGCGGGGGAGCGGATGTGGAAGGACAACGAGCACTGGCTCGCCCCCGACCACATGCGGGCCGAGGACAGCCGCGCGGTGATGGCCCTGCAGACCTGGGTGCTGCGCAGCGGCGGCACCACCGTGGTCGTCGACACCGGGGTGGGCAACGGGCGCGAACGCCCCGGCGCCCCGCTCTTCCACCGGAGGGAGGGCGACTTCCTGGGGGCCATGGCCCGCGCGGGCGTCGACCCCGGGGACGTCGACTACGTCGTCAACACGCACGTGCACGCCGACCACGTCGGCTGGAACACCGCCCTGGACGCCGGGGAGTGGGTGCCCGCCTTCCCCAACGCCCGCTACCTGATCCCGGCCGCCGACGACCACCACTTCGGCCCGCGCGGCGGGTACGCCAAGGGGGTGCGGGAGGACGACCGGCTGATCTACGAGGACAGCATCGCGCCCGTGCACCGGGCCGGCCGGGCCGTGCTCTGGGAAGGGTCCCACCGCATCGACGAGCACCTCACCCTGGAGGCAGCCCCGGGGCACACCCCCGGTTCGTCGGTGCTGCGGCTGGCCTCGGGCACCGACCGGGCCGTCTTCGTCGGCGACCTCGTCCACAGCCCGGTCCAGATCCTCGCGCCCTCCTGCAACAGCTGCTTCTGCGCGGACCCGCGGCAGGCCGCGGCCACGCGCCGGCAGGTCCTCGGGCGGGCCGCGGAGCTGCGGGAGCTGGTGGTGCCCGCCCACTTCGGCGGCGGGGGAGCCGTCGAGATCCGCCGGGAGGGGGAGGGCTTCGGCATCAGCCGGTGGGCCTGACCCGAGCCGGATTGCGGGGTCGGACCGCCGGACTGTTACGGTCCGGGACATGCCGGAACTGGTCACCCCCACCCCCCGCCTGTACTCCTCCTGGCTCTCCGCACAGGAGGAGTGGGGGCCCGACGCCCACATGGACGGGGCCGGGCTCGGCGCCGACGACGACGTGACGACCGCGCGGGGCTTCGCCGAGTGGACCGAGAAGCTGCGCGGCCGGGCCGACCGCACGGCACCCGTCGAGCAGGGCCTGGTCCACGCCACCCACTGGTGGATGGCCGAGGGCGACACCTACCTCGGCGCCATCGACCTGCGGCACTACCTGAACGCCTTCCTGCTCGACGCGGGCGGCCACATCGGCTACGGCGTCCGCCCCTCGGCGCGCGGACGCGGCCTGGCCGGCTGGGCCCTCGGCGAGGTGCTGCACGAGGCGCGGCTGCTCGGGATGGACCGGGTCCTGCTCACCTGCGACCCCGGCAACGGGGCCTCCGCCCGCACCATCGAGCGGGGCGGCGGCGTCCTGGAAGACGTACGGGAGACCCTGGTCGGCCCCAAGCGCCGCTACTGGATCACCCTCTGACGGGGGAGGCGGCCGGAGCCCCCTGCGCCAGCCCCGAGAGGTCCAGCGCGCGCAGCATGGCGGGCAGGTCCCAGCGGCCGCAGGAACATCCGGCGACCACGTCCTCCAGCGCCCCCGGCGTGAGCCCGCGGCGCGCGGCGGCGTCCAGCAGCGCCGCCGCGGTCTCCTGGCGGTCCTCGAACGGGGCGCAGCGGCAGCCGTCCCAGGTCCCGTAGAGCAGCAGGTCCAGGAACTTCGGGCGGTCGGTGAAACGGCTCATCCCGCAGTCCAGGCCGTCGTCGTCCAGGTCCTCCGGGTAGGGCGCGCGGGCCCAGGTGCCGTCGGCGGACCAGTAGACGCAGCCGAGCTCCCAGCTGCCGACCAGGTCGCGCAGGGTCTCGTACGGCAGCCAGTCCGGGCCCTGGGCCAGCATGTCCACGGCCGGCTCGTGCCACTTGACGGCGCTGGACTCGTCCTCGCCGTAGAGGACGTGCCGGCCCCCGCCCACCGGGGCGAAGGTCCACCAGGTGCAGCCGCCGTCGTCGAGGTGGAGCCCCTCCTCGTCGATCCAGTGCCCGCTGCGGTGCACGCCGTGGCCCTCCGCCTCGGTGTCGGCCTCCAGCACGGCGACCAGGGCCCAGCGCGCCCACAGCTCCTCGGCGGCGGGCAGGTCACCGGGCAGGCCGGGGCGGTTGATGGTCATATCGGTGGAAACCCCCTGGAGGTGACGGCCGTTCGCGGCCCGAGCCTATCGGGCCGGTGCCGCACGGCCGCCGCGGGCCGGAACCCGCGGCGGCCCGCCCTCATCGGGCGTTGCGCTCCGGCAGGTCCACGTCGGCCGGGGCCGGGGCCGGGGTCGCCGCGAAGCCGCGGGCGTTCGCCTTCACCGGCTTCTTGCCGCAGAAGGCCCCTTCGAGGGTGCCGCCCAGGGCGGTGTTCGCCGCGCCCTGGTTCGAGGTGTTCGCCATGGCGCTGAGCGTGCGGGAGCCGTCGCGGGTGGCGAAGGCGTAGGTGTAGAAGCCCTGCACGGTGCCCGTGTGCCCGTACACCGACGTGCCGCACGACAGGTCGTAGCGGCGCAGGCCCAGCCCGTAGAAGCGGGTGTTGGTCGCGTCGGTGGGCGTCATCGTCAGCATCTGGTCCAGCAGGGCGGGCTTGACCAGCTTCCCGCTCACCAGCGCCGACATGAAGGTGCCGAGGTCCGCCGGGTTGGAGATCATCGCACCGGCCGACTGGGCCCACGACACCGTCTGCTCGGTGGAGTCGACCAGCGGGGCGCCGGCCTCGTCCGGGGTGAGGTAGCCGTGCGTGTGCAGTCCCTTGATCTTCGCGTCCGGGTGCACGTACGAGGTGTCGCGCAGCTTCAGCGGCTTGATGATGCGGCGCTCGTACTCCTTGGCCACCGGGCGGCCCGTGGCCTTCTCGATGAGCATGCCGACGACCACGAAGTTGGTGTTCGAGTACTTGTACGCGACTCCCGGCTCCGTCGTGCGCGGCTCGGCCAGGGAGAGCTTCACCAGCTCGTCGTAGCCGAACACCTTGTTCCGCACGGCCTCGAAGCCGGGGACCGTCTTGTCGAACATGGCGTTCGTGTAGTCCGCCAGCCCGCTGCGGTGGCTCAGCAGGTGCCGCACGGTGATCCGGTCGTCGGGCAGCAGCCCGGGCAGGTAGTGGTTGACCGGCTGGTCCAGCTCGATCTTCTTCTCGTCCACGAGCTGGAGCAGCACGACCGTCGAGAACGTCTTGGTGACGCTGCCGATCCGGAAGCGGGCCTGCGGGTCCATGGCCTGGCCGGTGACCTTGTCGCGCACCCCGACCTTCTCGACCAGGGTCTTCTTCCCGTCGCCGATGCGGGCCAGCGCGCCGGGCGCCCCGGCGGCGGTGGTGTTGCGCAGTGCCTGGGCCACGGCCTCCAGATCCGGGTCCGGCAGGGCGGCGGCCGCTCCGGCGGTCTGCGGGAAGGCGGCGGGCGCGGCCTGGGCGGCGGTGGCGGGCACCACGGCGGCGACCGTGGCCAGCAGGGCGGCGCTGACGGCCAGGCGGCGGTTCAGGGGCAGGGACACGTTGTTCCTCTTACTCGGTTGGTGCGGTACCCGGACCCGGGGGCCGGCCGCCGGAGGCGAGGGGCGGCGGGCGGCAGCCCGAGTCGATCAAGGGCTTACGCAAGATGATGCAGACCAGGGCATCTGGGTTCCGCCTGAGGCCCGGTCATTTTGAGCCAGAAAATGGCTTGTTGATGGTCCGTAGGATGGGTGCATGACGACGTACGTGCTGGCCGGCGGCCTGATCCACACCCTGGACGACTTCTGGCGGGTGGTGGGCGAGGCCGTCAACGGCCCCGGCGGCTACTTCGGCAAGAACCTCGACGCCTTCAACGACTGCCTGCGCGGCGGCTTCGGCACACCGGAGGACGGCTCCTTCACGCTGGAGTGGCACGACCACCACCGCTCCCGGCAGGCCCTGGGCCACGCGGAGACCGCCCGGGTGCTGGAGGACCGGCTGCGCCGCTGCCACCCCACCAACCGCGAACGGGTCGCCCAGGACCTGGCGGCCGCCCGCGAGGGCCGCGGCCCGACGGTCTTCGACTGGCTGGTGGAGATCATCGAACACCAGCGCCCGGGCGCCCTCGTGCTCCGCTAGGACGCCGTCGGCCGCACCGGGGGCCGGCGCCGGGCGCCCGGCGGAATCCGCCCGGCCGAAATATGATGGCCCTGGATCTTCGCGTCCCGGGAGCAGGGAGCCATGCACATACCCCGGAGGGGTCAGTGACCCCTCGGCGCCAACCGCACCGGCCCGACAGCGCCGACCTGCTGAGCATGCTGGGCCGGCTCAGCGCCCAGGCGCGGGAAGGGGCGCGGTTCCAGCACGCACGGGTGGAGCTGGCCGAGGCCCTCCAGCGCGAGATGCTGCCCTCCTCCCTGCCCGTCCTGCCGGGGCTGCGCACGGCCGCCCGCTACGCGCCCGCCCAGCACGGCCTGGAGATCGGCGGCGACTGGTACGACGGGTTCCGGGTGGCCGAGGACGCCCTCGCCTTCTCCATCGGCGACGTCCAGGGGCACGACGTGGCCGCCGCCGCCTTCATGGGGCAGGTCAGGGTCTGCCTGCGCGCCGTGGGGGCCGTCGTCGCCGACCCCGGCGAGGTGCTCGGCCGGGCCAACGACGTACTGCTCTCCCTCGACAGCGAGCTGTTCGCCACCTGCAGCCTGCTCCGCTACGACCCGCGCACCGGCGACCTCGCCAGCGCCCGGGCCGGCCACGTGCCGACCGTCTGGGCCACCGCCGCCGGCCGCTACGGCCTCGCCGAGGACGAGGGCGGCCCGCCCCTGGGCACGGTCCCCGGCGCGCGGTACTCCGTCACCCGGCGCCGGCTGACGGAGCCGGGCTCGATCGTCCTGCTCACCGACGGCGTCGTCGAGGGCCCGGCGTTCCCGATCGAGGTGGGCCTGGAGCGGGTGCTGCGGATCGTCCGGGAGGCCGCGGGCGGCGACCCCGACGAGCTGGCCGCCGAGGTGATGAAGGTGGCCGACTCCACCGGCCACGCCGACGACGCCGCGGTGCTCGTCCTCAGCCACGGCACGGCGGGCGCCTGATCCCCGCCGGGCGTGTCACGCCCCGCACCGGCGGCCGGGCTGTTGTCTGATGCTGTGGTGCGCACCGTGCAATGGCGAGGTCCGTCCGAGGCGCTCCTGCGGATCCTCGGGGTCGCCGCCGCCTACTACCTGAGCGGCCGGCTCGGCCTGCTGCGGCAGGTGGTCGTGGAGGGCTCGGTCGTCACACCCCTGTGGCCGCCCACCGGCATCGCCCTCGCCGCCCTGCTCTGGTTCGGGCCGCGGGTCTGGCCGGGCATCGCCCTCGGCACGTACCTCGCCATCGAGGGGATCTCCGCGTTCCGCCCCGTCGACCTCCTCATCGTCCTCGGGAACACCCTGGCCCCGCTGTGCGCGTACGCCCTGCTGCGCGGCGTCGGCTTCCGGCCCGAGATCGACCGGCTCCGGGACGGGCTCGCGCTGGTCTTCGCCGGCGGCCTGCTGCCGATGCTGGTCAGCGCCACCGGCGGCGCCGGGACGCTGCTGCTCACCGGTGACCTGCCGGCGGCGAACTTCTGGGGGGTGTGGTCGGCCTGGTGGGCCGGGGACACCATGGGCGTGCTGCTGGTGACCCCGCTGCTGCTGGTCCTGCGCCGGGCCCGGCCGCCCCGGGACCCCTACCGGGTGGCCGAGGCGCTCGCGCTGATGGCGGCGACGGGGGTGGTGACGGCCGTCGCCGCCCGGAGCGGCCTGTCGCTGCTCTTCCTCGTCTTCCCGCTGCTCATCTGGGCCGCCGTCCGCTTCCAGCTGGCCGGCAGCGCGCCCTGCGCCCTGCTGGTGTCGGTGGTGGCCGTGGGGGCGGCGATCGACCAGGCGGGGCCCTTCGCCCACCACAGCCTGCTGGAGATCATGGTCAACCTCCAGGCGCTCAACGGGGCGGCGGCCCTCACCGGCCTGCTGCTGTCGGCCATGGTCACCGAGCAGAACAACGTCCGCCTCAAGATCGAGGAGGTGTGCGAGGACCTGGCCGAGGTGGTGGCCCACCTCGCCCCCGGCCGGCGGGACGAGTGATCAGGGCAGCGGTACGCCCCGGGCCGTCGTCCACAGCTCGTACCACTCCTCGTGCGTGAGGTCGGGCGCCTCCAGGGCCGCGTCGCGGCAGGCGCGGATCCGGTCGGGGCGGGCCGTGCCGATCACCGGCGCGATGCCCGCCGGGTGTCGCGTCAGCCACCACAGCAGCACCGACTCCGGGGTGGTGCCCTTCTTCCGCGCCAGCTCTTCGAGCAGCGCGGCGGTGGCCCGCTCGGCCGGTGTCCCCTGCCGTCCCGTGAACCGGCCCTGGGCGAGCGCGCCCCAGGCCTGGAGCCGGATGCCGTGGTCGAGGCAGTGCTCCAGCGTCCCGGGGGCGAAGCCGTGGCCGGCGCCCTCGGGGGTGTTGAGCAGCACCCCGGACTCCACCCAGGCGCGGCTGTGCAGGCTCATCTCCAGCTGGTTGGCGACCAGCGGCACGTCCAGGCGCGCCTGGAGGCGGGCGATCTGCGGGGCACCCGTGTTGGAGACCCCGAAGGCGCGGACGAGCCCCCGGCCGTGCAGGGACGTCAGGGCGGCCGCGACCGCGTCCGGGTCGGCCAGGGGGTCGGGGCGGTGCAGCAGGAGCACGTCGATGACGTCGGTCCGCAGCCGTTCGAGGCTCTCCTCGACGCGCCGGACGATGCTCGGGCCCCGCAGGTCGTACATGCCCGGGCCGCCGTCGCGGCCGGGCAGGCGGATGCCGCACTTGGTCTGGAGGGTGATGCGCTCCCGGAGCCCGGGCGTCCGGGCCAGCACCTCGCCGAAGACCGCCTCGGCCTTGCCGTGCCGGTAGATGTCGGCGTGGTCGAAGACGGTGATCCCGATGTCGAGGGCGGCCTGCACGGCCTCCTCGGCGGCGTCGACGTCCCGCGGACCGTACGGGCCGGGCTCCCAGCTCCCGCCCAGCCCCATGCACCCGTACAGCAGCCGCCCGCCGCCCCTGCCCGTCTCCGTGTTCGTCGTCACGGGCCAAAGCCTAGGCAGTGGGGTCAGTGGCGGCGGCGGTGGGTGCGGGCCTGGCAGGTCCACCAGGTGACGGCGCCGATCAGGCCGCCCAGCCACCACAGCAGCACCGCCGGGGCCGCCGCGTACGAGGGCCACATCAGCCACCCCAGCGCCCAGCCGGTGGCGATGACCGCCAGTGGCGGGGCGGCCGCGTAGGCCCACACGGGCGCGCGGCGCACCAGCCGCACGGCCAGGCGGCCGAAGGCGAACGCGGCCAGGGCGAAGCCGTTCAGCAGGAGCAGCCCTGTGAGCCCCATGGTCGGTGCCTCCGGTCTCGGGAACGGGAGGACGATACGCCACCGGCGGGGCCGGGAACGAGATGCTCGACGGCTCCTTGACTCCTCAAGCTTTTTCGTCGATGCTTGAGCAGTCAAGGAGGTAGCAATGAGTGATGCGCTGGATGTGTCCCTGCGCCTGGTGAAGGCCCAGACGGCCCTGGTGCGACGGTTCGACTCCCGGCTGGGGTCCCTGTACGGGGTCAGCCTGGCCGACTTCATGGTCCTGCTCCACCTCGGGCGGGCGGAAGGCGGCCGGATGCGGCGCGTCGACCTCGCCGGGGCGCTGGGACTGACCGCTTCCGGAGTGACCCGGGGGCTGGGTCCGCTGGAGCGGATCGGCCTCGTGGTCCGCGAGGCGGACGCCCGCGACGCCCGCGTCGCCTACGCGGCGCTGACGGACGCCGGCCGCGAACGGCTGGCGGACTGCCTCAAGGCCGCCGGCCAGGTCGCCGACGAGGTGTTCGCGGCGCCCGAGTGGGCCCCGGCCGAGGTCGGGACCCTGAGCGCCCTGCTCACCCGCCTGGGCGGCACCGGCCTGCCCGAGGACCGCGGCGCGGGAGCCTGACCCGGGCACCGGCGTACGGGCCGGAGGGGTGGACCCTCCGGCCCGTACGGCCGTCCGGCGCCTGAGCGCTGTGGTGCGGTGCCGGGCTCCGGCCCGGCCTACCAGTAGTGCCGTCGTCCTCCGACGGTGTGTCCGACGGCTCCCAGGACCCACAGGACGAGACCGATGAGGACCAGGATGAGGCCGATGCTCCAGAGGATGGATATGCCGACGACCCAGCCGACGATCAGTAGGATGACGCCTAGAATGATCATGTCTTTCTCCCATCTCCGGTGGGCGTCTTCCCGCATACCGCGCCGCAATGCATCCACGCGCGGTCGAACCGGAACCGGTCCGCCCGCGGTCCCACGCAGTGACACCGCGACTACTCTGGGGTGAACGCGCGGCGCCGCACGCCGCGAGGATTCGACTCAGGGGGAATGGAATGGCACTTCGGCCTGCCGTCGTCGATCTGCTGGAGCTCAGCCCGGACTTCGTACGCGACCCGTACCCGGTCTACGCCGCACTGCGGGAGCGGGGCCCCGTACACCACGTACTGACCCCCGACGGCGAGCACATGTGGCTCGTCGTCGGCCACGAGGCCTGCCGCGCGGCCTTCACCGACCCGCGGCTGAGCCGCGACTGGCGCCGCTCCGGAGACGTGGGCCAGATCATCAACGCCGAACAGGACGCCCCGGCGCTGGCGCACATGCTGATGTCCGATCCGCCGGACCACACCCGCCTGCGCCGCCTGGTGGCCCGGGAGTTCACCCCCCGGCGCATCGAGGCGCTGGCGCCGCGCATCCAGCAGATCACCGACGGACTCCTCGACGCCATGGAGGCGAACGGCGAGCGCCGCGGCGACCTGGTGGAGGCCTTCGCCTTCCCCCTGCCGATGACCGTCATATGCGAACTCCTGGGCGTCCCCGCCCTGGACCGCGAGGCGTTCCGCGGCTGGTCCAACGAGATGGTCGCCCGCACCAGCGCGGAGGCCGAGGCCCGCGCGTACGACGAGATGCCCCGGTACCTCGGCGGCCTCATCGACGCCAAGCGCGCCGAACCCGGCGACGACCTGCTCAGCGCGATGATCCACGCCGTCGACGAGGGCGGCGACCGGCTCTCGCCCGCCGAGCTGATCGGCATGTGCGTCCTGCTGCTCATCGCCGGGCACGAGACCACCGTCAACATGATCGGCAACGGGATGCGCGCACTGTTCGCCCACCCCGGGCAGTTCGCCGACCTGCGCGCCGACCTCGGCCTGCTGGACGGCGCCATCGAGGAGATGCTGCGCTACGACGGGCCGGTGGAGACCTGCACCGAGCGACTCGCCCTGGAGGACGTGGAGATGGGCGGGACGGTGATCCCCAAGGGGTCCGCCGTCCTGATCGCCATGGCGGACGCGGACCGCGACCCGGCCCGCTTCGAGGACCCGGACCGCTTCGACATCCGCCGCGACGCCCGCGGCCACATCGCCTTCGGCCACGGGCTCCACTACTGCCTCGGCGCGCCGCTGGCCCGGATGGAGGGCCGCATCGCGCTCCGCTCCCTGCTGGAGCGCTTCCCGGACCTGGAGGGCGACGCGGACGCCGCCAAGCTCTCCTGGGTTCCCGGCATGCTGATCCGCGGCGTACGGGAACTGCCCGTCCGCTGGTGACCGGCGCGCCCTACTCCTGGGCCAGCAGGTGCCGTTCGGCCGCCAGGACGGCTTCGTGGGTGGTGGGGCGGCCCATCAGGACGCACAGGGTGTAGGCCACGTCGTCCATGGCCCGCAGCGTGCCCGGATCCGTGGGGGCGGCCGCGAGGCGGGCCTGGCAGCCGCGCAGGCGCGAGAGGACCTCCTCGGTCCGCAGGCGGCTCGGCAGGATCCCCACGCCCCGGAAGGCGCCGGGCGGCAGCGGGGTGCGGGCCGCCTGCACCGCCCGGTGCAGGGCCCGTTCCACCCGCCCGGGCACCGGCAGGCCCAGCGACCCGGCCACCATCGCCTCCGCGGCCTGCGCGGCGGTGATCCGGGCCCGGTCGGCCGCCGCGAGCAGGATCTGCTTCGCCTCGCGGGCCGAACACGGGGCTGCGGCCATCACCAGGCCCAGTGCCCACAGCTCGGTCGGCACCTGCCCGAGCGGCCGTTCCGCGAGGGGAGGGGCCTGCGCCGCGAGCGCGGCGGCGGACGGCGGGTCACCAGGAGACGCCACGTGAGGATCCCTTCGGCGGGGCATGTGCCCTCCCACGCTGACACAGCCCCCCGGGATCCGCATGTCCCGTCCCGCGCGGCCGCCGCCCGTCAGAACGCCGAGTTGGCGAACCAGAGGTCGAGCAGGGCGCCGTCGCCGGCGGTCTCCACGCCCGGTGCGCTGCGGTCCAGCCGGCCGTAGAGCAGGAGCAGCAGGTCCGCGGCCCCCGCCCGGACCTCCGCCTCCGCGGGGACCGCGAGGCCGCCCGCGTCGAGGTCCGCGTCGAGGCCGAAGCCGTCGGGCCGCAGCCGGACCAGCCAACTCCCGCCCGCGCCGTCGGTGCACCGGAACCGGACGGCCTCGCCGGACCCGCGCAGCCGCGCGACCCCAGGCGCGAACAGTGCGGCGAAGGGCAGGTTGGCCAGGAACTCGTCCACGCCGTCCCGCGCGAGCGCGGGGTCGACGACCGAGGGGAGCCCGAGGGCCCGTTCGGCGTCGACGCGGTGCACCAGCGTCTCGAACAGCATCCGGCGGATCCAGAACCGGGCGTGCCCGTCCGCGCCCCAGACCCACATCGGGGCGTCCGGGTCGGTGTCCGCGAAGACCGCGGCCGCCTCGGCGGCGCTGGCCTTCAGCCATTCGGCGTAACCGTCCTGGTGGCCGGGCAGCCGCAGGTCCACCTCGCGGCCGGCCGGGGGCTGCTGGATCCGCTGCCGCAGCAGCACCGAGAACCAGCGGTGCACGCCGCCGGCGTGCCGGACCAGGTCGGCCAGCGTCCAGCCGGGGCAGGTGGGTACGGGGACCGTCAGGTCGGCGTCCGCGAGCAGGGCCGCGAAGCGGGCGGACTCCGCCGCCACCGCCGCCCCGTGGTCGATCCGGTCGGCCGTGTGCATGGTGGGGAAGTCCTTCCGTCCTGTCGTGCGCGCTCCGTCGGCACTCTTTCACAGGCCCGCGGCGGTGCTCTCACCGGCCCGCGGCCGGCCCCTCCCACAGGCCGCGCAGGTGCGCGTGGAGCACCTCCTCGGCCTCGCGCGGGCCGAGGTGCCCGATCAGGACGTGCGTGGTGAGGCCGTCCGCCAGGGCCAGGACGGCGCGCGCCTCGCGCTGCGGGTCGAGGGGCGCCGGCCCGTCCGCGCCCTCGCAGGCCTCCGCGATGAGCCGGGCGAACGCCGCGTGCAGAGCGGTGTAGTTCGCCCTCAGCGTCTCGGCCAGCGGCGCGCTGACGGCGGCCTGCGCGACGAAGGCCAGCCAGACCCGGGCCTCGGCCCGGTGCTCCTCCCGCAGCAGCGCGACCTCGGTGGCCGCGTGGCCCAGGGCGGACGCGGCCGACTGGGCGGGGCTGCGGACCAGCCGGGCCCGTACGCGTTCGCCGATGGCCTCGCCGACGTACCCGAGGGCGAAGAGCAGCATCTCCTCCTTGGTGGCGAAGCAGCGCTGCACGGCGCCCATCGACACTTCGGCGCGGGCCGCCACGTCGCGCAGCGTGACGCCCTCCAGTCCGCGTTCGTCCGCGAGGCGGCAGACGGCCTCGGCGATGAGACGGCGCCGCCCCTCGTGGTCCACCTGCCTGGGCATGCGCACCCGCCTTCCCGTTCCGGCCCTCCCGGGGCCGCCCGCCGCGCGTTCGTACGCCCCCACCTTATTCGATGCGAGTGCATCGGTTCCTCGGCTATGGTTCCGATGCAAGCGCATCAGAACGGCGACGAGCAGGGAGTACGGGGAAACATGCGGGAGACACGAGATGCACGAGATGCACGAGATACACGAGATACACGGGAGACGCGGGAAGCCCTCTGGCGGCGGTCGGCCGCCGAACAGGCGCGCGCCGTACGCGGCGGAGAGGTGTCGGCGGTGGAACTCGTCCGGAGCCACCTGGAGCGGATCGCCGAGGTCAACCCGGCGGTGAACGCGGTGACCCAGCTGATGGCGGACCGGGCGCTCGAAGCCGCCGCCGCGACGGACCGCCGCCGGGCCGCGGGCGAGCCGCTCGGCCCCCTGGCGGGCGTGCCGTTCACGGTCAAGGAGACCACCCCCGTCGAGGGCGCGGCGACCACCTTCGGCGTCGAGCGCTTCCGCCACTTCACCGCGGCCGCCGACGCGCCCCCCGTGGCCCGGCTCCGCGCCGCGGGGGCCGTACCGATCGGGCACTCCAACATGCCCACCCTGGTCCTCGCCGGGATGCACACGCGCAGCGAGCTCTTCGGCGACACCGCCAACCCCTGGGACCCCGCCCGCACCCCGGGCGGCAGCAGCGGGGGCGACGCGGCCGCCGTCGCCACCGGCATGGCGGCGCTCGGCCTCGGCAACGACTCCGGGGGCTCCATCCGCGTCCCCGCCCAGTTCTGCGGCGTGGCCGGGCTCAAGCCCACCACCGGGCGCTTCCCCGCCGACCACCGCGTGCTCGGCCCCGACGACCCCGGACCGGCCTCCCAGAACCTGGTCACCGACGGCCCCCTCGCCCGCCGCGTGGGCGACCTGCGGCTCGCCTACGAGGCACTGGCCGGCACCGACCCGCGCGACCCCCGGGCCGTGCCCGTCCCCGTGTACGGGCCCCCGCTCCCCGGCCCCGTGAAGGTCGCGGTGGTGGCCGACCCCGGCGGGCACGGCGTCCACCCGGCGGTCCGCGCGGCCGTCGCCGACGCGGCCGGAGCCCTGCGCGACGCCGGCTACGACGTGCGCGAGGTGGCGGACGTACCCCGGCTGGACGAGGCGCTCGACGCGTACGACCGGATCACCATGACCGAATTCGCCCCGAGCTGGCCGGTGGTGCGCACGCTCCTCGGCGAGGGCGGCGACCGCTACATCCAGATGGCGATGGAGAAGACCCCGCCCGCCACCGCCGAAGAGCTCGTCCGGCTCATGGGCACCTGGCTGGGCATCCGCCGCTCGTGGGCCGAGTTCCTGGACGGGTACCCGCTCCTGCTCGGCCCCTCCTTCACCGAACCGCCCGTCGAACCGGGGCTGGAGTCCCGCGACCGCGCCGGCCGGGACCGCGTCGCCTCGGGCATGCGGCTGTGCACGGCCACCAGCTTCGTGGGCCTGCCCGCCGTGGCCGTGCCGACCGGGCTGTACGAGGGGCTGCCCGGCGGGGTGCAGATCATCGGACGGGCCTTCCGGGAGGACCTGTGCCTGGACGCGGCCCAGGCCGTGGAGGACCGGCTCGGCGTCCTCACCCCGGTCGACCCGCGCCCGGCGGGCTGACACCGGCACGGCACCCCGCAAGATCCACCCCTTAGGGTTTGCCCATGGGTTTGACAGCAGGTCACGAGCAGGGAGCCCCGCCCGGTCCGACGGCGCCGGCGCAGGGCTGGCAGGCACCGAGCGCGGTCGAACGGGGGCTGTACGAGGCGAGGACGCGCGGCGACTGGCCCGCGTACTACGACCTCGTCGCCCGCGCCGACCTGTACATGATGCAGTCGCGGGCGGACGTCGACGCGAGACCGGGGAACACCCGCTTCCACCCGTACTGGAACCCGCGGACCGAGACCATGTGCCTGGCCGTCTACACGGGCGGCATGCTGCCGCCGCCCGCCGCCGACCCCGTCTACAACTGCTACGACCTGGGCTGGTTCGCGAAGGTCTGGACCCCGGACGACCCGCCCTACCTCGTCGTCAACCCCGGCAGCCCCTGCGAGGGCGTCCTGCCGGCGGGGCCGGAGGGCCGCGCCCTGTGGGAGCGGCACTCCGCCCCCGTGGACCGGCCCGGACTCGCCCGGGACGCCATCCACACCCTGGAGGTCGGCGGCCCCCGCAGCGGCCAGGTCGCCTTCGGCCTCGGGGTCGGCGCGCACATCAACGTGCGCAACGGCCGCTACTGGAACGCGATGGCCTACCACGGCTGCGGCTACCTCGACGAGAAGCGCACGCTGGAACGCTGGTGGGGCGTCACCACCCGGGAGGACTGGCTGGACACCCAGGAGCAGCTGCTGCGCGCCGACATGGTCAGCGGCGTCTGGGAGTTCGTCCTGCAACTGCGCCGCTCCATGGCCCTGGACTTCGCGGGCCCCGTCGACGCCGACCACTGGCGCCAGGCCGCGGGCAACGTCGTGCGCCGGCGCGCGGAGGCGGCCGCCGAACCCCGGCTGACGCCCGACGGGGTCAGCCGGGGCCGCACCGTCACCGAGGCGGAGACCGAGGGCCAGGTCGCGGGCGTGCAGCGGCTGATCGGCCGCATCGCCCGCTACGAGGCGCGCTTCCGCGCGGACGGCCTGCTCCCGGAAGGCGGGTTCGTCCGTTCCGTCGGGGCCTGGGACTACGGCCGGGCCTCCGCCATGGCCCGCTGGGGCCTCGCCGCCCGCCTGTGCTCCCTGCAGGAGGCGGAGGCCGCGGTGGTCCGCGCCGGGCGCCTGGCCCAGGTGAACTACCGCTCGTGGGAGGACTTCTCGGCCGCCTACGTGCTCGGCCGCTGCCTCCACTTCGACGAGGAGGAGTTCGGGGAGTGGTACGAGACCGCCCTCGGCACCCACCGGGCCCTGGCCACGGACCCCGCCAGCCCCTGGCGCACGCTCCCCTGGACCTGACCTGACCTGACCTGACCCGGCCTGACCCGGCCCCACGCCGGGCCGGGTCAGGTCACGGTCAGCGACCGGTCTCGGCGCCGCCCGGCACCTCGTAGACCTTCCCGTCCACGCCCGCCCGGTAGAGCCGGCCCGCCGAGAACCCCCGGTCGCCGTGCCCGTACGCGATCTGCGTCGAGAGGTGGAGCCCCGACTCCACGGAGCACAGCCGCCCGTCCTCGACCCGCCATATCTCACCCGCCGCGTGAGTGGCGATCAGCGGGCGGCCCAGGCCGTCGAGGGTCAGGCCGTCCGGCAGGGCGAGGGCGTCGAAGACCCCGGCGGACACCCACAGCCGCGGGTGCGCCGGATCCCCCACCGGAATCCGGTACAGCCCGGGGGCCACCGTGGTCTGCACGACGTAGACCTCGCCCCCGTCCGGGGAGACCGCGATCCCGTTGGGCTGCGGGACGCGGGCCCAGGCCGGATCGACCCGGCCGTCCGGGGTGACCCGGCCGATGTTCCGGCCGCCCAGGGTCGTGGTGTACACGGTCCCGTCGGGCGCCAGGGCGACCCCGTCGATCCCGCCGAGGCCGGAGGCGTACGTACTGACCGCCCCGGAGTCCGGATCCACCCGCAGCAGCCGCGAGGTGGGGAACAGGTCGCCGGTCAGCGAGTGCGCGAGGTCGTTGCCCGTGCCGACGAGGAGCTGCCCGTCGTCGCGGACGACGATCCCGCCGTTGGCCCCGACCTCCCCGGTCAGGGCCACCGGGGCGCTGCCCGGCGCGTCGATCCGGTAGACCCGGCCGCTGAAGTAGGCGGTGGCGAACATCCGGCCCCGCCCGTCGACCGCGATCGACTCGACCCAGTCCGGGACTTGCGCGACCTGCACCGGAGCCGCCGCCGGCGCACCCGGCGCGCACCGCGCCGCGGCGTGCGCGGGCCCCGACGCCGCGCCGGCCGTCGCCGCGGCCAGTACGGCCGCGGCCACGAGACCCGCGCGGGGTCCCCCCAAGACGGTGCGGAGCATCCTGTCGAGCCTCATCGCTTCCCCTCCGTGGTCAGACCGAGCTGCCCGTGAAGTATCGGCGCGGGCCCGCGGGGCGCACCACCCCGCGCCCCGCCTCAGGTGGGCTTGACGGCCGAGTAGGCGGTGACGGTCGCCTTGTTGTCGCACTCCGCGAAGACGCCGTCGGTCATGGCGATCTGGTGCGAGCCCGCGCCGGGAACGCCGATCACCATGGTCGGGAAGGAGGCGGGGGTCGCGCCGGACACGCAGTACCCGTCCGCCTCGCCCTGGACGTTGACGAAGGTGAGCTTCGTCCACGCGCGGGCGCCCGGTGCCAGCGGGACCGTCGACGCCTTGCCGCTCTGGGTGATCGCCATGGGCACGTTCTTGCCCGGCGAGCCGTTGCCCGCGCCGGCGACCGTCGGGAAGCCGTTGAGGGTGCAGGCGTGCTTCGAGGTGTTGGTGACGGACACGATGGCGGCCCCCGTCCCCGTACCGGGCGGCCGGACCGCGGCCTGCTCGGCGTCCGAGACCTTGACCTCGTCGATCGTGCAGGGCTTCGCCCCGCCGCCGCCCGGGGCGGACGCCGAAGGGCTCGGCGCGGTGCCGCCCGAACCGCCGGTGGCCGAGCCGCCCGAGGAGCCGCCCGAGGAGCCGCCCGTAGGTGTCGGCTTGGCCGGCACCGAAGCGGCGGGCGGCGCCGACGGCGTGCCGCCCGCCGCACCGTCGTCGGCCGGGCCGCAGCCCGTCATCAGGACGGCGGCCGCGGCGGCCGCCACGAGCGCCGCCGCCGAACGGCGCGGGCCTGCTGTGTACTGCATGGGATTGCTCCTCGATGTCTCCCGGCCGGCCCCGCACCGGCACGTGCAGGGACACGGCACCCCGCCCCGCCGGAGTTCCCGCGCTGCGCCGTTGTGGCAGTCCTGTCACACGACCATGACGTTTCCCCCGCCCCCGGACGCGGGGAGTGCGACGGCGGGGGAGTGGGAACGCTGGTTCGGGGCGGTGGCCGGCGACGGCCGGCGGTGGCGGGCAGACGGGCGGGACGGGGGCGGCATGGGCCGGTGGCGGGTGCCTTGGTGGCTCGGGGTGTTCAGATGGCTGGCACTGCTCGGGATCGTGATGCTGGCCTTCGGCTTCTGGTCCTCACCGGAGGCCGGGAACGACGGGACGGTACCGCTGCGCACGGTGGAGCGGCGCGCGGACGGCGACTGCCTCGTACGGTACGCCGTCCCGTGGGAGCCCGAGCGGACGCGGACCGCCGTGTTCCGGTGTGGCGCCGAAGAGGCGGCCCTGGCCGAGCGGTGGCCCTGGCGCGGGGACCTCTACGAGGCGGACGCCGGCTCACCGGTCCCCGAGGGGGTGTCGACGCTCCTCGGAGTGCTGGGCACCTTCGCCGCCGTCACCGGGGTGGCCCTGGGCTGCTACCGCCACTTCGGGGCGTGAGTGGCTACGCTGCCGCCGTGACGGACACGCGGACCGGCCGCCGGCGGCTGATGCGGGCCGGGCTCGGCGCGGCCGCGGCGGCACTCGCCGGCTGCGCGGCGGACTCCGGTCCGGTGCGCCGGCTGCGGCTCGCGACCGGACCGCGCGGAGGCCCGTACAACGCCTTCGGCCTGGCCCTGGCACGGGCCGCCGACGACGTCGGGAGCGGCCTGGAGATCGTGCCGGTGGAAACCGCCGCGAGCGTCGACAACCTGAGCAGACTGGACGAGGGCTCCGTGGACCTGGCCCTGGCCACCGCCGACGTCGCCGAGGACGCGGTGCTCGGGCGGGAGCCGTTCCCCCGGCCGGCCGCGGTCACGGCGCTGGCCCGGGTCTACGTCAACTACACGCACCTGGTGGTCCCCGCCGCCGGACCGGTGCACGCCGTACCCGACCTCGCCGGACGCCCCGTCGCGGCGGGCGCCGCCGGGTCCGGGGTACAGGTGGTCGCCGGACGCATCCTGCGCGCCGCCGGGCTCACCGGGACCGGCGCCGGCCCGGCCCCGGCGGACGTGCGCCTGCTGGGCCTCGCCGAGTCGGCCGCCGCCCTGCGCACCGGCGCCGTCTCCGCCTTCTTCTGGTCCGGCGGCGTCCCCACCCCCGCCCTGACGGAGCTGGCCCGCGGACTGCCGCTGCGCTTCCTGGCCCTGGACGGCCACGTGGGCCCGCTGCGCGAACGCCACGGCCCCGTCTACACGGCCGTCACCCTCCCGGCCGGGGCGTACGGACTGACCGGCCCGGTCGGCACCGTAGGCGTCGGCAACTACCTCCTCGCCCGGGACACGGTGCCCGCGGACGCCGCGGGCGCCCTGCTGCGGGTGGTGTCCGACCGGTGGCGCGACCTGCTGCGCGAGGTGACCGCCGGCGTACGGCTGGAGCCCCGCTTCGCCATCTCCACCGGGAAGGTCCCCCTCCACCCGGGCGCCGCCGCCCACTACCGCTCCGTGTACGGTTGAACCGTCACGGCGGCGGCAGCCGCAGCTCCACCACCAGCCCGCGCGGCACGTTCCCGCCGACGGCGAGCCGGCCGCCGCTGATCCGCGCGATCTCGTCCGCGATGGCCAGCCCCAGCCCGCTGCCGCGCACGTTCTGGTGCTCCGGCGCGCGGGCGAACCGCCTCGGCAGCAGCTCCAGCTGCTCCTCGGGGACCCCCGGCCCGTCATCCGCGACCCGCACCACCGCCGAGCCGTCCGCGGCCCGCCCGGCGCACACCTCGACGCGGCCGCCGCGCGGCACGAACTTCACCGCGTTGTCCAGGGCCGCGTCCAGGACCCGGCCGGCCGCGTCCGGCAGGGCGCGGGCCGGCAACTCCCCGGCCGGGCCCCGGACCGCCAGCTCCAGACCGGCCGCCCGGAACACCGGCAGCCAGGCGCGCACCCGCTCCCGCACCGCCGCGGCCACGTCCTGCCCGCGCAGTTCCGGCGCCGCCGACTCCACCCGGGCCAGCGCCAGCAGCCCGTCGAGCAGCTCCTCCAGCCGCTCCGTCTCCTCCAGCGCGCGACCGTGCTCGGCCCGGCCGGGACCGGGGGCGACGTGCGGCTCGACGTTCTCCAGCTGGAGCACCAGCGTCGCCAGGGGGTTGCGCAACTGGTGCGAGGCGTCGGCGACGAAGTCCCGCTGGCGGGAGATGGAGTCCGCCAGGGCCTGCGCCATCGCGTTGAAGTGCCGCCGCAGCCGCCGCAGTTCCGGCGGCCCGGCGTCCGAGACCGCCCGCGCGTGCAGGCTGCCGGCGGCCAGTCCCTCCACCGCCCGGTCCAGGTCGAGCAGCGGCCGCATCAGCCAGCGCGTGATCCCCGCCGCCACCAGCGCCGCCGCGGCGAAGGCGGCCGCCGCCCCGGCCGCGATGAGCGACCAGCGGGCCGTCACGTCCCGGCGGGCTGCGTCCGTCGGCACCGCCAGCAGGACCGCCCCGCTGACCCGTTCGTCCCGTCCCACCGGCTCCGCGAGCACCACCCGCGCCGGACCCCAGGGCCGCACCGTCGGCAGCCGGTCGGTGGAACGCCCCGTCAGCGCCCGGTCCCGGGCCTCGGCCGCCGCGGAGGCCCCCGGCCCGGTGAGCGCGGCCCGCGCCGGCCCCGAACCGGCCCGCGCCACCGTCGCCCCCGACGGGTCCACGACCACCACCGCGGCCCCGTACAGCTCGGCGTACCGGCCGATCTCGGCAGACAGCTCCGCCCGGTCGGCGGCCGTACCCGCCCGGTCGGCCAGGTCCGCGAACCGCACCGCCTCCGAACGCCGTTGCAGCAGCAGGTGC
The DNA here is from genome assembly GCF_050275515.1 of Streptomyces sp. NPDC004126. Lineage (NCBI taxonomy): Bacteria > Bacillati > Actinomycetota > Actinomycetes > Kitasatosporales > Streptomycetaceae > Streptomyces > Streptomyces sp. NPDC004126. Next base: position 99,450 of record NZ_JBNNPF010000021.1, read on the forward strand.
TCGGTCCGCCCGCGCGCGTACGCGTCGGCCAGGGGGACGCAGAGCAGCAGCGCGGCCGCCCCCATGAGCACCATCAGCACCGCGAGGAGCCGGCGCCTCACGCGCCGGGGTCCCCGTCCGGACACCCGGCCGCGGAGCCCAGCTGGTAGCCGAACCCGCGCACCGTGCGCACCAGCCCGGACCGGCCCGTCTTCGCCCGGATCCCCGCGACGTGCACGTCCAGCGAGCGGGACGCGGCCAGGAAGGCGTCGCCCCAGATCCGGTCCAGGATCTCCTCCCGCGCGTGCACCTCGTCGGGCCGCGCCGCCAGGAAGGCCAGGACGTCGAACTCCCGCCGCGTCAGCCGGACCTCGGCGCCGGCCACCGTGACGGTGCGGCCCGCCGGGTCCACCTCGACGTCCCCGCTGCGCACCGGCCCGCCGGCGTACCGCGCGGGCTCGGCCGCCGTGCGCCCGCCCGACCGGCGCCGCACGCTGTCGATCCGCGCCATCAGCTCGGCCATCCGGAACGGCTTGACCACGTAGTCGTCGGCGCCCGCCCGCAGCCCCTGCACGACGTCACGCTCCTCGCAGCGCGCCGTCACCACGATCAGCGGCGCGTCGCAGACCGTGCGCAGCCTGCGCAGCAGCTCCAGCCCGTCGAGATCGGGCAGCCCCAGGTCGAGCAGGACGAACTCGGCCTCACGGACGTGGCGCAGGGCGTCCGAGGCCCGCGCCGCCCGGCGGACCGTGTGCCCGCGCTGGGCGAGGGCCGTGCCGAGGGCCCGGGCCATGCGGTCGTCGTCCTCGACGAGCAGTGCGTGCATCGGGCCCTCCGGACGGGTTCAGGGGTTCACGGTCACGGGGTCAACGGGCGGCCCCGGCACCGGCCTTCGCCGACGCGGCGCCACCCCCGGCCGCGTCCGCGCCGGCCGCCTCGGCCCGGCTCAGCGCCGCGTCACGGGTGTCCGGCATCAGGACGTAGGTCACCAGCGAGACCAGCGCGCAGCCGGACACGTACCAGAAGAACATCTTCTCGTGGCCGCCGCTCTTGAACCACAGGGCCACGTACTCGGCCGTGCCGCCGAACAGCGCGTTGGCGACCGCGTACGGCAGCGCCACGCCCAGGGCGCGCACCCGGGTCGGGAACAGCTCGGCCTTCACCGCCGCGTTGATCGAGGTGTAGCCGGTCACGATCACCAGGGCGAGCAGGGACAGTCCCAGCGCCGACCAGTACGAGTCCGCCGAACCGAGGGCCGTCATGATCGGGTACGTGCCGAGCGTGCAGCCCACCGCGAAGGTGATCAGCAGCGGGCGGCGGCCGATCCGGTCGGACAGCATCCCGGCGAAGGGCTGGAGCACGGCGAAGAGGGCGAGGGCGGTGAAACTCACCAGCGTGGCCGTGGTCTTGGGCAGGCCGGCGCTGCCGACCAGGTACTTGGTGAGGTACGTGGTGTACGTGTAGTACGCGACGGTCCCGCCGAGGGTCAGCGCCATCACCAGGCCGGCCTGCCGCCGGTGCTGCCACAGCGCCTTCAGCGAGCCGCGCGCGCCGTCGTCGCGGGCGCCCCCCTCCTCGGCCTGCGCGGACTCCTCCTTGAACGCGTCGGTCTCCTGGAGCCGCCGCCGCAGCCAGAACACGACCACCGCGAACAGGGCCCCGAGGGCGAACGGGATCCGCCACCCCCAGCTCGACAGCTGGGCAGCGGTCAGCGTGTGCTGCATCGTGATCAGGATGCCGAGGCCCAGCAGCTGCCCGCAGGTCATCGAGACGTACTGGAAGGACGAGCCCAGCCCGCGCCGGTCGCGGGCCGAGGCCTCGGTGAGGTACGTGGCGCTGGCCGCGTACTCGCCGCCGATGCTCAGCCCCTGGAGCAGGCGTGCCAGCAGCAGCACCAGGGCGCCGAAGTACCCGGCCTGGCCGTAGGTCGGCGCGACGGCGATCATCAGGGCCGCCACCGACATCATGGTGACGGTGAGGGTGAGCGCGCTCTTGCGCCCGTGCCGGTCCGCGGCCCGGCCCAGGATCCACCCGCCGACGGGGCGCATCAGGAAGCCCACCGCGAAGATGCCCGCCGTGTTCAGCAGCTGGGTGGTCGGGTTGTCGCCGGGGAAGAAGGAGTCGGCGAAGTAGATCGCGAAGCTCGCGTAGACGAACCAGTCGTACCACTCCACGAGGTTGCCGAGGGAGCCGCCGATCAGTGCGAGGCGGCGCCTGGCGCGCTCCTCCCGGTGCGGCGACCCGGGCGCGACGGCGGACGAGGACATGGCGGCTCCAGACGGAAGTCCCTGACGGGAGGGGGGAAACGCCCCGGACGAGGGGAGTGCCCAGAGCATGGATCCGGCGCCGGACCCGGACAAGGCCCGGCACCGAGATCTAACGTTCCGCTAAGGAACCGGCACGTGCCCCCCACGGGGCTCAGCGGCCCCCCGCCCGCAGGCGCGCCATCTCCGCCCTGCGCCCGGAACTCGACAGGGGACCGCGGCCGTCAGCCGGCCGGGACCGTCGTCGTCGGGGTGTTCCAGCCGGAGACCCGCAGGGCCGGGGGCGTGCCGTGGAGGTCGGACGTGCGGTAGGTCGCCGTCAGCGTCGCCGACTCGCCCGGCCAGAGGGTGACCTGGTTGTCGCTCCAGCGGACGGGCAGCAGCGGTGCGCCCGCCGCGCCCAGCAGGTGCACGTCGGTGAGCAGGGCCGGGGCGCTGCCCGTACCGGTGTGGCGTACCGTCACCGTCGTCGTCGACACCCCCTCGCCGTCGGCCGTCGTGGCGGCCGTCGCCGCCACGGCCGACCGCGGCATCGAGTTCAGCCCCTTGAGGTCGGCGTACGCGGTGGTCGGCGTGTGGTACCAGGTGCTCCTGGAGTAGTCGAGCACGTCGGACCGGGTCGAGAGCCAGTAGACGTTGCGGCTCACCTCCCGCCCGTCGGCGTCGGTGAGAAGCAGCCGCGCCAGGTGGGTGGTGGCGAGGCCCGGCACCGAGGCGGGCAGGGTCAGCGCGGTCGTGCTCGCCCCGCCGCCCGCGACGTCCAGCCCCGTCACCGTCCGTTCGTACCGCTGCGTGCCGTCGGGGTCGAAGAGCGTCACCCGCGCGGTCAGGCCCGAGGCCGCGGAGGCGCGGCTGTTGACGACCGACACGGCCCGGTTGTCGTACCCGTACTGGACGTGCAGCGGCTCGTTCGCCTTCTTCGCCCCGAAGTAGGCGCCGCCCTGGTCGAGGTAGCGGTCCACCAGCTGCCAGTGCAGCGACGTCCAGCCGCTGTTGAACATCCAGTACACGACCCCCGTCGACGGCGCGGAGGCGTCCTTCGCGTTGCGGGCGTACGCCTCGAACTGCGCCCGCACCGCCTCGTACTGGGCGAGCTGCGCCTTGCGCACGTAGTCCTCCAGGCCCGTCGGCGCGCCGTAACGGCCCGCCAGGGCCGCGTCGTACAGCCTGAGCGTCGAGAACGTGGACGAGGGCGAGCGGTGGTACTGGGCCGCCGAGGGGTCCTTCCACAGGCTCTCCAGCTCCGCCGGCGACATCATCCGGCGCAGGGTGTCCAGGGTCGGCACGTCCGGCCCGGCGCTGGTCTCGGAGTTGAAGCCGGTCGCCCCGCCCTCCCGCTTGGCGTACCAGTAGCCCGGCGGGACCCAGTCGTAGGGCCCGGTCATCTTCATCCCGGAGCGCCCGGTGACCGGTGAGGACCGGGTGGAGGCCGAGGGGACCACCGGGGCCGTCCAGTCGGCGGCCGCCAGCGCGTCGAGGTAGCCCTGCTCGATCGTCCGGTTCGGGGCGAAGTCGCTGCCGATCAGGAAGGAGGCCACGCTGGGGTGGTGGCGCAGCCGTGCGGCCTCGGCGGCCATGGAGGCCTTCGCGACCGGGTAGTCGGCGCTCTCCCACCGCTCCCCGGCCTCCGAGCCGTTGACCTCCCCCTCCCACTTGTCGCAGCACTCCCATCCGGGGAGGGTGAGGATCCCGTACCGGTCGGCGAGGTCGAAGAACTCGTCGGGCTCGATGTGCCCCTCCAGACGCAGCGCGTTCAGCCCCAGGTCGACGGCGTACTTCAGGCGGTCCTCCGCGTACCGGGCGTCCCAGCGCAGGAACTCGTCGGGGGACCAGCCGCCGCCCCGGATCAGCAGCGGGCGCCCGTTCACCACGTACTGGCGTGCTCCGTCGGCGTTCAGCGGTGCCCGCACGTCGCGGATGCCGAAGGACTCGTGCGCGGTGTCGGAGGGCAGGCCGTCCACCGTCGCGGTCAGGTCGAGGGAGTACAGGGGCTGCCCGCCCATCGCGGCGGGCCACCACACGCGGGGCGACTCCAGCCGCAGCGCCGGGTGGTCGGCGGGGGAGAAGACCACGGTCCGGGTCTCGTGCGGGGCGAGGGTGACGCTGCGGCTGACGGAGGCCGGGCCGACGGTGCCCGCGAGCGTGGTGGTGACGGCGGCCGCCGAGTCGTTGCGCACCCGCGCCTTCACGGTCAGCTCGGCCGAGGCCATCGAGGGCAGTGCCAGGGAGGTCACCACGTGGGCGTCGCGCAGGGCGACCGGGCCCCCGCGGCGCACGGTGACGTCGCGGACGATCCCCATGTTCTCGTCGGGCGGCGGCTGCAGCCAGTCGAGCCAGCCCATCGTGAGGCGCTTGCGCGGGTCGTTGGGCTGGATCCGGAACGCGACCGTATTGGTGCCCGCCCTGACCAGGTCGGTGACGTCGAGTTCGTGCCGGGTGTAGGTGCCGCTCACGGTGCCCTTGTCGGCGACCAGGCGCCCGTTGACGTAGACGTCGGCGGCGGAGATCACCCCGCTGAAGTCCAGGTACGTACGGGCGTCCGTGTCGGCGACGGCGAAGTCGGACCGGTACCACCACGGCACGGTGAAGTCCCCGGCCGGGATCCGCTTCTGGTTGACGGAGTAGAAGGGGTCGGGGTGGACCCCGGCCGCGAGCAGCGCCGCGAGCACGGTGGAGCGGGAGCCGGCGGGGTACCAGCCCGCCGCCGCGTAACCGGGGCTGGACACGGCGGCGGCGCTGTCCGCGACCTTCGCCGTCGACTGGACCGCGTACCCGGCCAGGGCCGTCGAGGTCCCCGGCGCCGCCGCGACGGCGGTCGCCCGCGGCGCGGCGGCCGTCGGGGGCGGGGGCGCGGGTGCGGGCGCCGCGGGGGAGGCCCCGGCGGCCAGGACGAGGACGAGCGAGCCGGCGGCGAGGGCTGCGGTCCGCGCGTACGCGGGGGCGGTGCGGTGCGGCACGGGGGGACCTCCCGTGGAGGACGGAGCGGAGGCGGGGATTCCGCGCGGAGTCTGTCACGGCCCGGCGCCCGGACCCGGCAGTCCGGACCGGCGTGTCCCCGTGGCCGACGGCCGCGGGGCGGGCCACCGCTCTCCAGGGGCCGTCCGCGAAGCCTCTCCCCCTCCCCGGCCGGCGCCGTGGGGTGCCCCCGGCCCGGCGGTGCCCGGCGGGCCGGGAGCGGACACCTTCGCGGCGCGGTGCCCGTCCGTCAGCGGGCGGTCAGCCGCCACTGGCGTTCGGGCCGGCTCCCGCACGGGGCCTGCACGACCGCCGCGGTCTGCCGGGTGTCCGCCCCGGCGACGGTCAGGCACAGCCCGCTGTTGTCGTTGACGACCCGGTAGAGCGGCCGCCCGGAGTCGTCGGAGCCGTCGCGGTCGAGCCGCCACAGGTGGTCGGGGTAGTCGCCGCACGGGAACTGGTTGACGACGACGCCCGCGGCCTTGTCGGCGGCGGGCACGGCCGCGCAGAAGCCGCTGTTGTCGTTGACCACCCGGTACACCGGCCCGGCACCGCCGCGGCCCCAGGGCTCGACGCGCCAGAAGTGGTCGGGGAAGTTCCCGCACCCGAACTGGTTGAGCGCGACGACCTCGGTGCTCGCTCCGGGCACCGCCAGGCAGAATCCGCTGTTCCGGTTCACCATCCGCACCGGCACGCCCACGGGGAGCGCCTCCGCCCGCGCAGCCGTCTCCCGGTTCCGGCTCCCGTCACCGTCGCCCGTGGCCGACGGCCCCGGCGTGGCGGCCGGGGCGGGCGCCGACGGCTTCGCGGGCGGGGCGGCCGGGGAGGCCCACGGGTCCGGTCCCGGCGTGCCGGACGCGGGCGGCGTCACGGCGGGGGACGGGGCCGGCGCCGGCGCGGCGGGGGCGGCACCACCCGCCCGTACGTCGGACGGCGGCGCACCCGGGGCCGCCGGGGCCGTCCGCTGCTGCGCCACGAGGACCGTGGCCACCACGCCGACCAGCGGTATCACGACACCGACCACCCACCAGGCCCACCGCGGCGGGGCGTGCCCCACCGCGCCGCCCGCCGGCGCCGCCCCCGCCGCCGTTCTGCCCGCCTCGGAGTCCTCCGACATGTGCGCCCCCCGGTTCACATCGCGTCGGGACCAGTATCACTGACGGGTCGTCGGACGGGCCCCCGTGGCCCCCGCGGCCGGTTCCGTCCGCCAGGTGGCGGCGGACCGCAGCAGGGAGAGGAAGGCCCCCACCGCCGGGGAGTGGCGCAGCCCGCGCGGGGTGGCGGCGTACACCTTCCGGCAGGGCAGGTCCGCCGGGTCGACCGGGACGAGGGCGATGTCCGGCCGCACCGCCGCGACCGCCAGCTCGGGCAGCACCGTGATGCCGAGCCCGGCGGCGACGAAGCCCTGTTTGGCGGTCCAGTCGTTGACCCGGAACGCCACGCGCGGCAGGAAGCCGGCGGCCAACGCGGGTGCCAGCAGGGTCTGGTCGGGGCGGACGTCCCCCTCGATCCAGTCCTCGTCGGCCAGTTCGGACAGGCGCAGCACCGCGCGGTCCGCGAAGCGGTGGCCGCGCGGCAGCGCCACGTACATCGGCTCGTCGAGGAGGTGATACAGCTCCGGGCCGGGCGGCGTGATCCCGGCGGTCGTGCTCAGCACGGCCAGGTCGAGGCCGCCCTCGGCCAGCAGCGCCGCGTGCCTGGCGGTGGGCCCTTCCGAGTGGACGACGGTGACGCCCGGGTACCGCTCTCCGAAGGCGGCCAGGGCGCGCGGGACCAGGGCCATGTTGGCGGCGGCGAAGGCGCCGATCCGCAGCGTGCCGCCGCCGAGGGAGCGCAGTGCGGCCAGCTCGGCGCGTGCCGCCCGCAGCCGCTCCCGCATGCCCTCGGCGTGCGGGAGCAGGACGCGCCCGGCCTCGGTCAGCCGCACCCCGCGCGGCAGCCGGTCGAACAGCGCGGTGCCCCACTCCTCCTCCAGGGCCTGGACCTGCCGTGAGACGGCGGACTGGGTGTAGCCGAGGGACTGGGCGGCGGCGGTGAAGGAGCCGTCCCGGGCCACCCGCAGGAACACCTCGTACAAGCCATGTGATTCGGGCATGGCAGCCATGCTAGACATTCGCTTGTCGCATGTCTCGGCCGGCCCTAACGTCGAGGCCATGGAGAAGATCGCATTCCTCGGACTCGGCAGCATGGGCCTGCCCATGGCCCGTCGCCTGCTCACCGCCGGCCACCCGCTCACCGTCTGGAACCGCACCCCGTCCAAGGCCGGCCCGCTGGTCGCGGCCGGGGCCCGCCTAGCGGACGACCCCGGGGAGGCCGTCCGCGGGGCCGACGTGGTCGTCACCATGCTCGCCGACCCGGACGCCGCCCGTGCCGTGGCCGACGCCGTGATCCCGGCCATGCGGCCCGGCGTCCACTGGATCGACACCTCGACGGTGGGGCCCGACGCGGTCGCCGAGCTGGCCGCCCGCCTCCCGGAGGGGGTCTCGCTGACCGACGCGCCGGTGATGGGCAGCGTGGACCGGGCGGAGTCCGGTCAGCTGTGGGTCCTGGCGGGCGGACCGCTGCCCGACCCGGTGCGCGGGGTCCTGGACCGGCTCGGGGAGGTCACCGAATGCGGCGCCCCCGGCTCCGGGGCCGCGCTCAAGCTGGTCCTCATCAACGCGGTGATCGGCGGTGTGGCCCTGGTGTCCGAGGCCCTCCGCCTCGGACAGTCCCTCGGACTCCCCGACGACCTGGTCCGCGGTGAACTGGCCAGGGGCCCCCTGGCGGGAGCGGTCGCCCGCACCTTCGCCGCCGGCTCCCACTTCCCGGTGGCGCTGGCCGCGAAGGACGTCGCGCTGGCCCTGGACACGGAGGCCACCCCGCTGCCGCTGCTGCGGGCGGTCCACGACGCGCTCACCCTCCGCCCCGAGCTGGCCGGCCAGGACCTGTCCCGCATCCGCCCCTGACGCCCCCGTCGGACCGGCCGGGGGCATGATGGCGGGGTGAGCCCGGCCCCGGCCGCCGGCGGCCCAGCCGCCGGGGTCCCCGAGATCCTGGACGTCGCCCCCACGCCCCGGACCGCCGTCGTGTGGCTCCCGCCGCCCGGGCTGTGGCCGCCCATCCAGGAGGTCCGGGCGGAGCACGACCCCCAGATCCGCCGCTGGCCGCCGCACGTGAACCTGCTCTTCGGCTTCGTGCCGGAGGAGGACTTCCCGGCGGCCGTACCGCTGCTGGCGGCGGCCGCGGCGCGCTGCGCGCCCTTCGCCGTCCGCCTCGGCGGCGTGCGCGCCTTCCGCCACCGGGCGTACGCCACCGTGTGGCTCGACCCCGCGGCGGCGGGCGAACGGCCCTGGACGGTGCTCCGGGAGGCCTTGGCGGAACCCTTCCCCGGCTGCCGGGGGAGGTTCCCGCACTTCACCCCGCACCTGTCGCTCGGCCGCACCCGCGACCCGCGCCGGCTGGTCCCCGAGTGCGCCGCCCGTCTGGGCGGCATGTCCGCCCGGGTCGAGGAGGTGGTGCTGCTCTCCCGCCGGGGCGAGGGGCCGATGCGCTCCCGCGTCACGATCGCCCTCGGGACGGGGGAGACGGCCTGGCGGCACGCCTGAGCGTCCGGGTCAGCCCGCCCCGGCCCCCAGCAGCCGGGTCCGGAACAGGTCGAGGACGGTGTCCAGGGCCTGCCGCGTGGGCTGTCCCGGCTCGTCGACCAGGTGCTCCGTCAGGACGGAGTGCGGGGGCAGGGCGGCGTCGGGGTTCGCCGCGGCGTCGTCCAGCTCCACGGCGACGAACGCGTCGCCCAGCTCGCGGCGCAGGTACGCGAACCGGTCGCCGGGCACCAGCCGGTCGCCCCGGAAGCGCAGCCCGAGCACCTGGAGGCCCTCGCGCTCGCAGCGCCCGCGTACGACCGCCAGGTCCTCGGGAGAGATGTCGATGAGGCCGGCCCGGCCGGGGGCGAGGGCCAGCGGCAGCGACGGCTGGGACAGCACCGGGGCGAGCAGGCGCGGGTCGGTGGCCATGGCCAGCGCGAACCCGCCGGTCAGGCACATTCCGACGGCGCCGACCCCGGGACCGCCGCAGCGCTCGTGTTCGGCGGCGGCGAGCGCCCGGAGCCACGACACCACCTTCGACGTGCGCCCGGTGGCCAGCAGCGTGAACTCCCGGCTCACGCACACCCGCAGCATGGTCGAGGCCGCGTAGGCCGCGGCCTTCGGCCAGCCCGCGCCACGGGGGTCCGCGTCCCGGCCGGGTTCGCCGAAGAGCACCGGCAGCACGGCGGTACAGCCCGCCTGCGCCACCCGTTCGGCGAACGCCAGGACCTTGGGCGTGATGCCCGGGATCTCCGCGATGACGATCACCGCCGGGCCCGAGCCGCGGCGCAGCAGCCGCTGGGTGGTGCCCTCGTGCGTGAACGTGCCCCTGGTGAAGCCGGTCAGGTCGTGATCTGCCACAGGTCCCCTGTTCCCTCCGGTCGAATCCTCTTGGGCGGCCTCCAAGTTACCGGCACGTAGGGGCTCGTGGTCAACAGGACCCCCCGGTCCGGCGCAAGATCATCCGTGTGCAGAATGACCCCTATGTCAATGACAAACCTGCCGAAGACGGCCACCGTTGACGATGCCCCGTCGATCAGCCGTGCCCTGGCCCGCGCCTTTCACGACGACCCGATGATGAATTGGTTCTTCCCCGCCGAGGACACGCGCGAGGAGAATCTGACGCGGTACTTCAGCACCATCTACACGCGCCAGTACGTCCGGCACGGCGTGTGCGAGCGCACCGACGCGGCGGCCGCCTTCTGGGTGTCGCCGGAGGGCCACGAGAAGTCCGTCCCGGACGCGGAGACCATCCGGGAGCTCACGGAGATCCTCGGCGACCGGGCCCACCTGTTCCGCGACGCCGTCGAGCTGGCCGCCCGGCACGCGCCGCAGGAGCCGCACTGGTACCTGGCGCTGATCGGCGCGGACCCGGCCGGCCAGGGCCGGGGCCACGGGTCCGCACTGCTGCGCTCGGGCCTGGCCAAGGCCGACGCGGCGGGCCTGCCCGTCTACCTGGAGTCCTCCAAGCCGTCCAACCTGCCCGTCTACGAGCACTTCGGCTTCGAGGTCCTGGGCGAGGTCGAACTCCCGGGCGGCGGCCCGACCCTCTGGGCCATGCGCCGCGCGCCCCGCACCGCGTAGCACCCCGTTCCCTCCCCGGCCCGCGCGACGCGACCGGCCGGGGAGGGAACGGTTCAGCAGTCGAACCGGACGGTGAGCCGGACGTTCTCGTCGCCGTGCAGTGCGGCGAGGGTCTCCATCACCAGCCGAAGGCGTCGTAGTCCCGGCCGCCGTACAGCAGCCCGAGGTCGACGGCGGCGCTCCACGGCTCGTCGCCCCAGCTGTCCGTGCACTCCACGAACCTGTGCATGTCCGTTCCCGTGGACGGCGATTCTCCGGACGGGGCGCCGCGCCCGGCAACGGATTTACGGCCGCCGTCCGGCGCCGGCACCCGCTGCGGGTGCGGGGCGCGGCCGGATGCGGAAAGCTGGGCAGTGCCGCGGCAACGGCGGCGGGACGGACCGGCGAGGAGGGGCGGATGGACGCCATGGAAGCTTCGCGAGGGACCCGGCCCGTACGGGTACGCCGGCACGGGGTGCGCAGGGCGGCGCTGCTGTGCGCGCTCGCGGCGCTCGCGGCCGCCGCCGTCCCGGCATCCGCCGCCCGCATCCCCGCGGCCCCGGAGCCGCTCGTCGTGGTCGACTGCTTCGACGAGCCCCAGGTCCGGCCCGACGAGTACCTGCTGGCCTGCGGCGACGGCAACAACCGGCTCGTCGGGCTGCGCTGGGAGAGCTGGGGGCCGGGCACCGCGACCGCCACCGGGACCGACATGGTCAACGACTGCCGCCCGTACTGCGCGGCCGGGCACTTCCGCGCCTACCCGGTGACGGTGACCCTGAGCAAGCCGCAGCCCTGGCCCGAGCGCCCCGACGTCCGGCGCTTCACCACGATCCGGCTGCTCTACACCGACACGGCACCGCACCCCGTCCCCAAGGACGTGACGTACAAGCTCGTGTACTGACCGGGCCCCGGCCGCCCCGGCCGCCCGGGCCGCTGAGGACCCGACACCGGACGGGCCGGTCCCGGCGCCCGCTCGGCGCCGGGACCGGCCCGTCGTGTCGTACCGCCTGCCGGGGGTCAGTCCGTGCCGAACTCCATCGCGGCGCGGTCCAGCATCTCCTCGTCGGCGGAGACCGCACCGCGCGAGGCGATGGCCTCGGCGCCGCCCTCCGGCATCTCCGGCATGGTGCCGATCAGCCCGGTCGCGGCCGCCTGCGCGGCGCCGACGGCGGGGCTGCCGGTCCCGATCAGGCCGAGGACCGCGTACTGCTCCAGCTTGGCGCGGGAGTCGGCGATGTCCAGGTTGCGCATGGTGAGCTGGCCGATCCGGTCCACCGGGCCGAAGGCCGAGTCCTCGGTGCGCTCCATGGAGAGCTTGTCCGGGTGGTAGCTGAAGGCCGGGCCCCGGGTGTCGAGGATCGAGTAGTCCTCGCCGCGCCGCAGCCGCAGGGTCACCTCGCCGGTGACGGCCGCGCCGACCCAGCGCTGGAGGGACTCCCGGACCATCAGGGCCTGCGGGTCCAGCCAGCGGCCCTCGTACATGAGCCGGCCGAGGCGGCGGCCCTCGTTGTGGTACTGGGCGAGGGTGTCCTCGTTGTGGATGGCGTTGACCAGGCGCTCGTAGGCGGCGTGCAGCAGGGCCATGCCCGGCGCCTCGTAGATGCCGCGGCTCTTGGCCTCGATGATCCGGTTCTCGATCTGGTCCGACATGCCCATGCCGTGGCGGCCGCCGATGGCGTTGGCCTCCATGACGAGGTCCACGGCGGAGGAGAACTCCTTGCCGTTGATCGTGACGGGGCGGCCCTGGTTGAAGCCGATCGTCACGTCCTCGGTGGCGATCTCCACGGACGGGTCCCAGAACCGCACGCCCATGATCGGGTCGACGGTCTCCACGCCGGTGTCCAGGTGCTCCAGGGTCTTCGCCTCGTGGGTGGCGCCCCAGATGTTGGCGTCGGTGGAGTACGCCTTCTCGGTGCTGTCGCGGTACGGGAGGTCGTGGGCCAGCAGCCACTCCGACATCTCCTTGCGGCCGCCCAGCTCGGTCACGAAGTCCGCGTCCAGCCACGGCTTGTAGATCCGCAGGTGGGGGTTGGCGAGCAGGCCGTAGCGGTAGAACCGCTCGATGTCGTTGCCCTTGAAGGTGGAGCCGTCGCCCCAGATCTGGACGTTGTCCTCCAGCATGGCCCGGACCAGCAGGGTGCCGGTCACGGCGCGGCCGAGCGGGGTGGTGTTGAAGTAGGCCCGCCCGCCGGAGCGGATGTGGAAAGCGCCGCAGGTCAGCGCGGCCAGACCCTCCTCGACCAGCGCCGCTCGGCAGTCGACCAGGCGCGCGATCTCGGCGCCGTAGGTCTTCGCACGGCCGGGCACCGAGGCGATGTCGGGCTCGTCGTACTGGCCGATGTCGGCGGTGTAGGTGCACGGGACGGCACCCTTGTCGCGCATCCACGCGACCGCGACGGAGGTGTCGAGGCCGCCCGAGAAGGCGATGCCGACGCGCTCGCCGGCGGGAAGGGAGGTGAGGACCTTAGACATGGGAAGATTATGCATGCCGCCGCATGGTCATGCAATTCCGGATCGCATCCCGGTCACATCCCGGTCGTATCCGGCCCGGATGCCGGCCCGGATGCCGGCCCGGACGTCGGCCCGGATGCCGGGCCGGCGGAGCCTCGCGTCCCCCGGTTCCCGGCCCTCAGGCCCCGCCGCGGTTCCCGCCGCCGAACGCCCAGGACTCGATGTCCCGGTAGTGGATCGGCCCCGGGCCCCGGCCGATGTTGCTGCCGACCAGGTGCAGGCGCTCCGCCGCCCACTCCCGCCCGTCGAACGCGGTGAGCCCGGCGGCGGCCTCCAGGGCGGCCGACGGATCGCCGCGCCGGGCCCGGGCCAGTGTGAGGTGCGGGCGCAGTGGCCGGTCCGGGAAGCCGATGCCGCACTCCTTGACCGCCGCGCGCACCTCGGAGGCGAGGACGTGCAGCTCCTCCAGCTCCCCGGCTATCCCGCTCCACAGGACCCGCTCGTCGAAGTGCCCGCCGCCCCGCATGGACAGCCGTACGGGCCGCCGGGCCGCCGCCAGCTCCGCGAGCCGGGGCCGCAGCGGCGGAACGGCCGCGACCGGCAGCTCGCCGAGGAACGCCAGGGTGATGTGCCAGTCCTCGATGCGGTTCCACCGCATGCGCGGGTGCGCCTCGTACGCGGGGGCGAGCGCGCGCTCCAGCTCCTCCTTCGCGTCGTCGGGCGGGGCGAGGGCGATGAAGACGCGGACGGTCGCGGCCTGGGTGTGTTCCTTCACGTACGCCTTCGTACCGCCTCCCGGCCTCCCCGGTCACCTTCCGCCCCGTCAGGTCGGCCCGGATCCCCGCCCGGACTTCTATCTCCAATCTCGGTTGTTCCTAGAATGGGGGGATGGACATCGATGCGATCGCGCTGCTGCAGGACCCCGTACGGCGCCGGCTGTACGAGTACGTGGTGGCGCAGGGCCGCGAGGTCGGCCGGAACGAGGCCGCCGAGGCGGCCGGGGTGGCGCGCACCCTCGCCGCGCACCATCTGGACAAGCTGGCCGGGGCCGGCCTGCTGGAGAGCGGAAGCCGCCGGCTGACCGGCCGCTCGGGGCCGGGGGCGGGCCGTCCCGCCAAGGTGTACACGCGGGCCCGGGCCGAGTGGTCGGTGTCGCTGCCCGCCCGCGACTACCTCACGGCCGCCGAGCTGCTGGCCGAGGCCGCCGAGGGGGCGGGGCTGGACGCCGGGCTCTGTGCCGCGGCGCGGCGCAGGGGCGAGGCCCTGCGGGGTCCGGGGGCGCCCTGCGGCGGGCTGGAGGAGGCGATGGCGGTGCTGGCCGCCCGCGGCTACGAACCGCACCTGGAAGGGGTCGAGGGGGAGGGGGGCGGCGAGGGCGGGCTGCCCGTCGTCCGGATGCGCAACTGCCCCTTCCATGCCGTCGCCGAGCGCTTCCCGCCGCTCGTCTGCGGCATGAACCTCGCCCTGCTGGAGGGGCTGCTCGGCACGGACGGCCCCGTCCGCGCCCGGATGGACGCCCGCCCGGGGGAGTGCTGCGTGGTGGTCGAGGATTCTAAAAACAATATTGATTGACATAGAAATCGGGTGCGTGCTGGGATGGGTCCATGACCGCATCCCCGCACGGCCCCGCCGCCGTCCACCTGGCCCAGCTCAACGTCGCGAAGCTCCGCTACCCCCTCGAAGATCCGCGCGTGGCACCGTTCGTCGAGGCGCTCGACCCGGTCAACTCGGCGGCCGACGGGGCATCCGGATTCGTGTGGCGGCTCACGGAGGAGGGGGAGGGCGACGCCACCGCCATGCGCCCCCTGGGCGAGAACGTGATCGTCAACATGTCCGTGTGGGAGAGCCGGCAGGCGCTGTGGGACTTCACCTACCGCAGCGGGCACCTGGAAGTGATGCGCGGGCGCCGTGACTGGTTCGAGCGGCACGTCGAGGCGCACATGGTGCTCTGGTGGGTCCCCGCCGGGCACGTCCCCAGCGTCGAGGAGGCCCTGGGGCGGCTGGCGGACATCAGGGAGCACGGCCCGTCCCCGCGCGCGTTCACCTTCACCTCCTTCCATGCCGCCGCAGAGGCGGCTTCGCCGGCACCGGCGTGATGCCCCTCGGGCTCCGCCCGTCGGATGCCGCATAGCTCGGCCATCGACATATGTCGGTAACCGAGCTATCGTCGCATCCGTGAACGATCAAGCTCTGCGCGAGCCGACTCTGCTCATCCTCACCGCGATCGCCGACGCCCCCCGGCACGGGTACGCGATCGCCCAGGAGGTCGAGAAGATCTCGGAAGGCCGCACGAAGATGCGTACCGGAACGCTGTACGGGGCCCTGGAACGGCTCCTCGAACAGCAGCTCATCGCCGTCCACGACGAGGAGGTGGTCGACGGCCGCAGGCGGCGCAGCTACGCCCTCGCCCCCCGCGGCCGCGAGGTCCTCGCCGCCGAGGCGGCCCGGATCGCCCGCACCGCCCAGGAAGCCACCCGCCGACTCGGCCTCGGCGCGCCCGCCGCGCCCGGCCTGCTCGGCCCCTCCGACGGGACGGTGACGGCATGACCGCCCTGCTGAAGCTCTACCCGGCCCGCTTCCGGCGGGAGTTCGGCGACGAGATCGCCACGGCGTACCACGAGGCCACCCGCGGCGCGGGCCGGGCCGCCCGGGCGCGGGAGGCGCTGGACGTCACCGGGCACGCGCTGCGGATGAGGCTCGGACTCGGCTCGGCGGGCCGCCGCGGCCGGCTCCTGGCGGCGGTGGCGCCGTTCGCCACCGCCGCGGTGGGCGCGAGCGCGCTGTGGTGGACCGGCCTCATGGTCCCGGGGGCCACGGCCTCCTGGCTTCCCATGGAATTGACGCTTCCGTTCCTGTTGCTGGCGGTGACCCACTTCGTCATGGTGCTGGGCGCCGCGATGGCCCTGGCCGGCCGCTGGAGCGCGGGCACCTGGACCGTGCTGGCGGGCTGCGCGGCGACGGCCTTGACCGACGTCATCCGGCTGGGCGGCTGGGAGGGCGCGCTCCTCCTCAGGTCCCCGCTGTTCCTCGCCGCGCTCGTGGCCCTGCTCTGCCCGGCGGACCTGCGCCCGCAGCCGCGCGTCCGCACGGCGGCCGGGCTGGGTGCCGTGGCGCTGTGGGCGACCCTGCTGACCGGCGTGCTCACCGTGGGCCCGCTCGCCGGACCGGCAGCCGGGCTCCGCTTCGCCATACCGGCGGCAGCCGCACTGGCCCTGGCCGGACGGCCCGCGTTCGCCCGGCTGCGCACGGCGCCCGCCGTGCTGCTCGCGGCCCTGCCCTTCGCCGTCCTCGGCACGTCGTCCTGGACGCGGGACGCCTACACCGGCCCCGTCCTGCTCGGCCTGCTCCTCGCGGCGGCGACCGCGGTGGCCGTCCGCCGCCGCAGGGGCGGGCACCCGCTGGGCGGCGACTGACACCGCGCCCCGTACGGTGTACCCCGGAACGCCGCACGACCGGCGGCGGCCGACGGGAGCGACGGGGGAAACGTGTTCGCGGTGATCTACCGGTGGCGGCTGCGACCGGGTGCGGAAGAGCAGTTCCGCGAGGGCTGGCACCGGGTGACGGAGGCGATCCTGCGGGACTGCGGCAGCTACGGCTCGCGGCTCCACCGGGCGGACGACGGCACCTGGGTCGCGTACGCCCGCTGGCCCGACGAGGAGTCCCGCGCGCGCTGCGCGGTGCCCGACCCGGAGGGCGTCGCGATGATGGCGGGAGCGATCGAGGAGCGGATGCCGGAGACACGGCTGACCCTCGTCGACGACCTCCTCGCGGAACCGTACGTCCCGGCGGAGGCCACCAAGCCCCCGGCGCGGTCGGCACACTGACCGCGCGTCGGCCCAACGTCGGCCGGCGCCGCCCCTCGCCGCTCCACCGAGCCCCCCGAGGCGCCCGGCGCCCGGGGGCCTCTCCGCCTCGCGCCCAACGGTGGGGGCCGCCTGCCGCGCGGCGTGCCGATGCCGGTGCTCCCCGGCGCGGGCCGGTGAGTTGGTGCGGCCCGGCGCCCTCGGACCTGGGCCGTGCGGCCACTCCGAGGGCAGGCTCCGCGGACCTCGTGGGCCCACCCTCCGGGCGGACGGCGCGGCTTCGCGGACGCCCCTGGCGGTGTCCCGAGCGACCGCGGGGTCGGCCGTGTGTCGCCCGGCGGCCGCCCCGTGCGGACGGGCCGCGGGGCCGGCCGGGGGCCGGTAGGGTCGGCGGCGTGGGCGGTGTGCGGGGGTGGGGGCGGATGGCGGAGCGTCATGCCGTGGTGGCCGGGGCCGGGATCGGGGGGCTTGCGGCGGCCCTCGCGCTGCACCGCCGGGGCTGGCGGGTCACCGTCTGCGAACGCGCCCCCGAACCGCCCGCCACCGGCGCCGGCATCGGCCTCGCCCCCAACGCCCTGCGCGCACTCGAAGCCATCGGCGTCGACCCCACCCGCGCGGCGGGCGGCGCCGTACCCGCCACGATGGGCGTACGCCGCCCCGACGGCCGCTGGCTGACCCGGGCCGCGACCGCCGACATGGCCGCCCGCTACGGCATCCCCCCGATAGCCGTCCCGCGCCCGGTCCTCACCGCCGCGCTCGCCGCCGCCCTGCCCCCGGAAGCCCTCCGCTACGGCACCACCGTGACCGGAGTCGACGGAACCGGGAGCCGCGCGACCGTCCGTACGGCGGGCGGACCCGACCTGGCCGCCGACCTGGTCGTCGCCGCCGACGGGATCCACAGCCCGCTGCGCCGCGCGCACTTCCCCGCCCACCCCGGCCTGCGCTACCTCGGCGAGACCGCCTGGCGGACCATCGTGGACGCCCCGGACCTGCGGATCCCGGCCATGAGCGAGACCTGGGGGCGGGGGGAGAGGTTCGGGATAACACCGCTGGCCGACGGCCGGTACTACCTCTACGCCACCGCCCGCCTCCCGGCCGGCACCCGCTCGCCCGACCCCCGCGCCGAGCTCCGCCGCCGCTTCGGCTCCTGGCACGACCCGGTCCCGGCCCTGCTGGACCGCGTCGCCCGCCTCGCGCCCGCCGACGTCCTCCAGAACGACCTGTACGACCTGGCCGCCCCGCTCCCGCGCCTGCACCACGGCCGGACCGCCTGGCTCGGCGACGCGGCGCACGCCATGGCCCCCAACCTCGGCCAGGGCGGCTGCCAGGCCATCGAGGACGCCGTGGTCCTCGCGCACCTGCTCCCCGCGGGCAACGCCGAGTACCCGGAGGGCGGCCGGGACCCCGTCCCGGCCGCCCTCGCCGCCTACACCGCCGCCCGCCGCGCCCGCACCGACGCCGTACGCGTCCGCGCCCGCCGGGTCGGCCGGCTCGGCGCCCTGCGCGGTCCGCTGGCGGCGGCCCGCGACCTCGCGGTCCGCGCCGTCCCCGACCACCTCGCCCTGCGCGGCATGGACGACCTCTTCAACGGCTTCCGCCTCCCGGGAGCCCCGGGCTGATCCGAAGGCCACCTCCTGGCTCCGGCGCGCCGTCTCCGCCGTCCCGCTCGAAGAGCCGGAGCCAACACCCTTCGATATGCTTGATGGTGCTCGTCTGACGACGGTCCGCAGCCCGGACCGCGGGGCGCGCGGGAGGTTTCCCGGCGCGGCGGGCGTACCAGGCGCGCGGCTGTCCGACCGAAAGTCGAAAGGACAGACATGCCGATCAAGTCCAGACGGAGAACGCTGTTCGCCGCTGCCACGGCCATGGGCGTGGCAGGGCTCCTCGCGGGGCCGGCCCCCGCGCAGGCAGGCCCGACACCTGCACTGGCACCTCCCTGTGCCGAGTACGAGTTCCCTTCGATCCTCCAGATCAACCAGGACAACGGAATCACCGTGCAGGTTCCCGTGTCCGGTTCGCCGCGCCATTCCGTCGGGCCGGGAAAGGCCATGTACGCCATCATCGGCAAGACGGTGGCGACGTTCGGCACGGTCTACGGCGGAATGAAGGGGAACCGCATCGACTTCACCGCGAACTGGGACCAGGGCCCGGGCGCAGGCCTCACGAACACCTATACGGGTCAAGTGGGCGCCGACGGGTTCGCGAGCGGCACCACCAGGAACAACGCGAACGCCACCAACACCTGGCGCTCCAGCGAGAAGATGTCCTGCGTGTACAAGCCGCCACAGCAGCAGCAGAATCCTCCCCCGCCGCAGAATCCTCCCCCCAAGCAGGAGAAGAGGACGGCCACGGTCACCGGTGAGGACGTGGACGTCTACGACGCCAAGAACGAACCGGACGGTGCCGGGCAGGTGATCGGCATCCTGCGCGTCGACCAGCAGGTCGAGCTCGTGGGCGACTGCGCCCCGGAATCCTGGTGCCAGGTCGCCGGAGCGAACGTCCCCGGCGGCAACGGCTGGGTCTGGGGGCACCTGAAGTTCTGACCCGGGCCGCACGGCACCGGGTACCGTCGGCCGGGCCGCTCCGGGCCCGATCCGAACGGTGCGGCTCAGGCCCGGATGACCTCCGGGCCGAGGCCGGCGATCTCGCCGGCCTGCGCGTCGGTCAGCCCGGTGTCGGTGACCAGCACGTCCACCTGCTCCAGGGCGGCGAACCGGGCGAAGTGCCGGGCGCCGTACTTGGAGGAGTCCGCGACCAGCACCACCCGGCGCGCTCCGGCCACCATGGCCCGCTTGACGGCCGCCTCGGCCAGGTCGGGCGTGGTCAGCCCGGCCTCCGCCGAGAAGCCGTTGGTCGCGACCACCGCCACGTCCGGCTGCAGTTCGGCCAGGTCGCGCAGCGCCCACGCGTCCACCGCGGCCTGCGTGCGGTGCCGCAGCCGGCCGCCGACGATGTGCAGGCGCAGCCCCGGATGCTCGGCGAGCCGGGCGGCCACGGGGAGCGCGTTGGTGACCACCGTGAGGGTGGAGTCGCGGGGGAGCAGGGCGGCCAGCCGGGACACGGTGGTGCCCGCGTCCAGCAGCAGGCTGCCCTCCTCCGGGAGCAGGGCGAGCGCGGCCCGGGCGATCCGCTCCTTGGCGGCCGCGGCGGTGGAATCGCGCTCGGCGAGCCCCGGTTCCAGGCGGAGCCCCCCGGCGGGGAGCGCGCCGCCGTGCACCCGGCGCAGCAGACCGGCCCGTTCCAGGGCGGTCAGATCCCGCCTGACGGTCTCCTGCGTGACTCCGAACTCCTCGGCCAGCGCGGGGACTTCGACGCGTCCGCGCTCCTGGGTCAGCTGCACGATCCGGTGCTGGCGCTCGGGTGCGTACATGGGATCGGATCCGTTCCGTTCCAGAGGGGTTGGTCCCGTTATGGGACGGACCTTACCCGCCATCCGGTCCGGCGGCGGCCCGCCCGCCCTGCCCGGGGCCTACGGGGCGAACGGCGCCCAGCCCTTCACCGCGAAGGCCCCCGCGTCCCGTGCCACCTCCAGCGCGCCGTGGGAGCCGAAGTGCGCCGGGACCAGCAGCGCGTTGTGGTCGGCGGCCCAGCCGAGCAGCCGGCGCCGGGTGGCCCGGGACTGCGCGGCGTCCTCGCAGAAGCAGCTGTTCGCGTCCGGCTCCATGATCTGCACCGGGCTGTGCAGCAGGTCGCCCACGAACACCGCCCGGTCGCCGCCGGAGGCGAGGGTCAGCACGCTGGAACCGGGGGTGTGCCCGGCGGCGAGGTCCAGCCGCAGGTTCGCGTCGATCCGGTGGCCGTCCTCCCACAGCACGACCTGGCCGGCCTCGTGGACCGGCGCCACGCTGTCCTCGAACACGCCGGCGTTGCCGTCGCCGAGGACGGACGGGTGTCCGTTCGCGGGGTTCCAGAACTCGAAGTCGTTCCGGTTGATCAGGTAGCGGGCGTTCGGGAAGGTCGGGACCCAGACGTCCCCGTCCAGCCGGGTGTTCCACCCGACGTGGTCCCCGTGCAGGTGCGTGTTGATGACGAGGTCCACGTCCTGCGGCTCGACCCCGGCCCGGGCCAGCTCGTCCAGGAAGGCCGTCTCCTGGCGGTCCCAGGGGGTGCCGGGGCGTGCCTTGTGGTTGCCGCCGCCGGTGTCCACGAGGATCACCCGGCCCTCGCTGCGCAGCACCCACGTCTGCAGCGCGACCCGTGACACGGGCGGCTCGCCGTCCGCGAAGTCGGGCCGCAGCCAGCCGGCGTGCTCCGACCAGACGTCCTCGCTGCTCCCGGGGATGAATTCGTGCGGGGTGAGCCCGAGCGGTCCGTAGTACTCGCGGACCCGGGTGACGGAGACGCTGCCCAGCTCGATGGTGTCGGTGTCGGTGTCGGTGTCGGTGGCGGTGGTGGCGGTGGTGTTGTTGTCGTTCATGGCCCCAACCCTGCGGCGGGCCCGGCGGGACAGCCACACCCTTCCCTGCCTATCCCCGGCAGGGTGAGGCTGGCCCGCGCGCGGCCCGCGATACTGGGCCGCATGGAAGGACAGAGCACCCTCGGCGCGTTCCTGCAGGCCCGCCGGTCCCGGCTGACGCCGGCGGACATCGGCCTCGACACGTACGGCGAGCGGCGCCGGGTCCCCGGCCTGCGCCGGGAGGAACTCGCCCTCCTCGCGGGGGTCAGCGCCTCGTACTACGCACGGCTGGAGCAGGGGCATTCGCACAACGCCTCGCCGGAGGTGCTGGACGCGCTCGCCCGCGCGCTGCACCTGGACGAGGCCGAGCGGCGGCACGTGCACGACCTCGCGGGCACGGCCGCCAGGCGGCCCGCCGCCCGGCGCCCGCCGGCGGAACGGGTCGACGGCGCGACCCGCCGGCTGCTGGAGTCCATGCCCGAGGTCCCGGCCGTCCTCACCGGCCGCCGGGCCGACGTCCTGGCCTGGAACCCGCTGGGGCACGCCCTGTTCGCCGGCCACCTCGACCCCACCGCACCCGACCGGCCCGCGGACCGGCCCAACATGGCCGCGCTGCTCTTCCTCGACCCGTACCTGCGCGAGCTGTACGGCACCTGGGAGTCCAAGGCCAAGGCCGCCGTCGCCAGCCTGCGGTACGCGGCCGGCCGCCACCCGGACGACGCGCTCCTCGGCGCCCTCGTCGGCGAACTCAGCATGAAGAGCGACGAGTTCGCCACCATGTGGGCCGACCACCGGGCCCGTCCCTGCGTCGCGGGCGAGCACCGGATGTGGCATCCGCTGGTGGGGACCCTGACCGTCACCCAGCAGGCCCTGAGCGTCAGCGACGACCAGACGCTCCTGGTGGCCACCGCTCCGGCCGGCTCCGAGGACCACACGGCCCTCCGGCTCCTCGCCCAGGCCACCGCCCCCTCCCGGGCCTGAACCGGATCCGGCCGCCGCCGCTCACCCCCGCGGCGGCCGGACCAGGCGGCGGACGGACTCCACCACCGCTTCGCGGTGCCGGGCCAGCCGCGCCGCCGCCCAGGGTTCGCCCGGGCCGCCGGTCGCGGGTCCGCCCACCGCGCCGGTCCACGCCTGCGCCAGCCCCATGACCAGCGTCAGCACGTCCGCCGGGTCGAGACCCGGGTCGACCAGCCCGGCACCCTGCGCCCGCTCCACCGCCGCGATCTTGCCCCGGTAGGACTCGGCCACGAGCTCGGTGGTCTCCGGCCGCTCCAGCTGCTTCCACTGCACCAGGCGCATCAGGTCGGGGTGCGCCACGAAGTGGTCGAAGACCGCACCCGCGTACCCGGGCAGGTCCTCCGCGTCGAACGGCACGGATTCCGAGCCCGTCTCAAGGGCCCGCTGGAGCACGGCGTCGAACAGCTGTTCCTTGTTGCCGTAGTAGACGTAGATGAGCCGCTTGTTCGCCTGGGCGGTCACCGCGATGCGGTCGATCCGGGCGCCGGCGATGCCGTACGCCGCGAACTCGGAGAACGCCGCGTCGAGCAGGCGTGCCTTGGTTGCGCTGGAATCCCGTGCCATGCCGGGCAGCCTAGCAAGTAACTATCCGGTTATTGACATCTCGCGCGCCCTGCGTGCAGACTCAAACTATCCAGTTAGTTACCTACCCCGTCCCACCCCCCGGAGGACACCATGGAGATCCGCGCACTCGGCGGACAGGGCCTGGAAGTCGGCGCCGAAGGCCTCGGCCTCATGGGCATGAGCGCCCACTACGGAGCCACCGACGAGACCGAGTCCCTCGCCACCATCGACCGCGCCCTCGCCCTGGGCGTCACCCTGCTCGACACCGCCGAGGGCTACGGCCCCTTCCTCAACGAGCAGCTCCTCGGGAAGGCCCTCCGCGGCCGCCGCGCCGCCGCCGTCATCGCCACGAAGACCGGAGTCGAGTTCACCGACGACGGGTCCTTCCGGGGCCACAACGGCACGCCCGACTACATCCGCCGCTCCGCCGACCGCTCCCTGCGCCACCTGGGCACCGACCACATCGACCTGTACTACCTGCACCGCGTCGACCCGGCCGTGCCCATCGAGGAGAGCATCGGCGCCATGGCCGAGCTGGTCGCCGCCGGCAAGGTCGGCCACATCGGGATCTGCGAGGCCGCCGCGGGCACCATCGCCCGCGCCCACGCCGTGCACCCGCTGGCCGCCGTGCAGACCGAGTACAGCCTCTTCGAGCGCGGCATCGAGCACGACGGCGTACGCGAGACCCTGCGCGAGCTCGGCATCGGCCTCGTCGCGTACTCCCCGCTCGGCCGCGGCTTCCTCTCCGGAGCCGTGACCAGCCCGGACGACTTCGCGGCCGACGACTTCCGGCGTACGGACCCCCGCTTCCAGGGCGAGAACTTCGACCGCAACCTCGCCGTCGTCGACCGCGTCCGGGTCCTGGCCGCCGAGAAGGGGGTCACCCCCTCCCAGCTCGCGCTCGCCTGGACCCTGCGGATGGGCGCCGTCCCGATCCCCGGCACCAAGCGCCGCCGCTACCTGGAGGAGAACGTCGCCGCGACCGCCGTCACCCTCACCGACGCCGACCTGGCCTCCATCGACGCCGTCGCGCCCCACGGCGTGGTCTCGGGCGACCGGTACGCACCCGAACTCATGGCGTCGCTGAACGGCTGACCCCCGTCCCGCGGATCAGCGCAGGTCGAGGAAGCGGTACTCGTCCAGGACCGCGAAGCCCGTGCTGTCGTACAGCCCCATCGCGACCTCGTTCCCGCCGAAGACGTTGAACATCATCGCCTCGTCGCCGCCCTGCCGGGTGGCCCACTCGCCGACGGCCATCGCCGCCCGGCCGTAGCCCTTGCCGCGGTGCTCCTCGTGCACCTCCAGCGAGAAGCCGAAGGTGACGCCCGGAAGGAACCCGTGGTTCACCCAGCCGGTGCCGACCACCTCCCCCTCGGCCTCCATCGCGTAGAAGGCGTGCCCCGGGGTCAGGTACCCCTGCGGGAGGTACTGGGCGAAGTCCCGGTCGGACTTCTCCCTGGCCTGCTCCGCGGTGAGGGCCCCGGCCCGGAGGATGTCGGCGATGTACGCGGCCTCCTCGGCGGCGTACCAGGCCGGGTACTCCTCCTCCGTGAGCCGGCGGACCGTCAGCCCCGGCGGCAGCTGCGGCTGTCCGGCCACGGCCCGCATGCGGTTCTGGCCCCGCACCGGGTAGTCGGCGAACGCCCCCGGGTCGCGCCCGCCGGCGAGGCGGACCTCCACCCGCTCGGCGCCGCGCCCGGCGCACCACCGCTCGGCCCACCCGCGCCCCCGCGCGACCGTGAGGTCGTGGATCCGGCCCACCACCGCACCGTTGTCCTCCGCCACCTCCACGGCTATCCATCCGGTGCCGTCCGTGGCCACCGTCCAGCCGTCGATCCCCTTCACGGCCCGCTCCAGCAGGGCCCGGGCCAGCGGCTCCGGACATCCCGCGGCCCGGTACCCGGCCAGCACCCGCTCTTCGAACCCGCCCCGCCACGCGCCCTGTTCGGCGACGATCTCGATCTCGTTCATCGGGCCAGCCTAGGCCGTGTCCTCCGGATCAGGCCGGGCCGGCGTCGCCACCGGCAGGCGGGGCCGACCGGATTCGAACCGGCGTCCTCGCGGTTTTGGAGACCGCGCGCGACGACCCCTGCGCTACGGCCCCGCCCTGCCGGGCAGACTACCCGCCGTGGATGATCTGGATCAGGTTGCCGCAGGTGTCGTCCAGAACCGCGGTGGTGACCGGGCCCATCTCCCTCGGCTCCTGCGTGAAGCGCACCCCGAGCCCGCGCAGCCGGGCGAACTCCGCCCCCACGTCGGCCACGGCGAAGGAGGCGGCCGGGATGCCGTCCCTGACCAGCGCCTCCTTGTACGGCCGCACCGCGGGGTGGCCGTCGGGCTCCAGCAGCAGCTCGGTCCCGTCGGGGTCCTCCGGGGAGACCACGGTCAGCCACTTGTCCGCGCCCAGCGGCACCTCGTGCTTCTTCACGAAGCCGAGTACATCCGTATAGAACCGCAGGGCCTTGTCCTGGTCGTCGACGAAGACGCTGGACAGGTGGATCCTCATCGGGTGCTCTCCCTCATGTCGGGCCGCTGCTCGACGACGCTGGTGCCGCTGCCCTCCTGGGACTCCCACGTCCACGTCTCCTCCAGCCGGAGCCGCCCGTCGGGGAGTTCCGTGACCACGGAGACGCAGTGCCCGGAGGCGGTCGAGCCGTCGTGGCGCAGCTGGACGTAGCGGAAGTCGACGGTGTCGTCCCTCCGCGTGCCGACCAGGTGTCCCCTGGCCACGTCCCCGCCACAGTACTCGGCCCAGACCCGGCCGTCCTGCTCGTGATAGTCGAATCGGGTCTGCCGGCCGACCTGGCCCGGCGCCTGGTCGGCTACGGGGACGAAGACGAGGCCGTCGAGCGAACGCGCCACGGGGGCTCCTGTGGGGAAGGCGGCCGCGGGCACGGGCCGCGGCCGGTCGGATGTCCGGGCCACCCTAAGGGGCTCCGGCCCGGCGGCTGATGGGAGCAGTGCGAGCTGCGGATCCGCCGGGCCCGTGGTGGCATCGGTCCCATGAAGGATCCCTTCGGATGTGACGAGCCGGCGCTGCCGGCCCGGGCGGGCGCCGTGGACCGGGCCGCCGCCCGCCGCGCGGTCGCCGCGCGCGCCATCGGGTCGGAGGACCTGGCTGCCCTGCTGGACATGATCGGCCTGTGGCCCGACGACGACCCGCCGCAGGAGCGGTGGCACGGCCGGCCGGCCGCCGGTTGAGCGAAGACCGGGCGCGGGTACGGTACTTCCGTGACGGGTGCGGAGCGACGCGCGGACCCGCCGGGGCCGCCGGTGGAGATCGTCCGCACCTGCCTGCGCGACGGCGGGGGCGGCAGCCCCACCGCCGTGGTGGACGAGGCGGAGTTCGCGGGCTGTTCGGCGCGCCGCCAGGGCCGGGCGTACGCGGCCTTCGACCCGGGCCCCGTGGAGCTGCGCACGCCCGGTGCGACCGAGCGCGACCTCGTCCTGCCCGCACTCGGCATCCCCCGCGGCGCCGCGGCTCCCGGTATCCGCGTGGCGTCGGTGGGACGGCCCCGGCTGCTGGTCCCCGTCCGCACGCGGTCCGCCCTGCGGGCCGTGTCCCCGGACTTCGGCAGGCTCCGGGACGCCTGTGACCGGCTGCGCCTGCTGGGCTGCTACGTCTACTCCGTGCCGACGTCCGAAGGCCGCGCCGCGGTCCGGATGTCCGCCCCGTCGATCGGCGTCGACGAGGACATCGCCAACGCCAACAGCACGGCCTGCCTGGCCGCCCACCTGGCCGGCCGGGGCCCCGGCGGACTCGCCGTCGACATGGGCGGCTCCCTCGGCAGCCCGTCCACCATCACCGCCACCGTCCGGCAGGGCCCCGCGGGCCCCCTGGTCCGGCTGGGCGGTACCGCCGAGGTCACGGACGGCATCCGGCTGCCCGCGCCCCGAGGCGGACCGGCCGCCCCCGGCGCGCTCAGGAGCCGTCGTCGTCCCGGTGCCGCCGCTCGTCGCGCCGCCGCCCCTTCTCCTCGGCGCGCCTGCTGCGGGCCGGAGTGATGGGCTCGGGGTGGACGGGGTCCTGGCTGGGCGGCTGCGGGCGCCCGCGCTCCTCGCGGGCCTCGCCGGGCTCCTCGCGCTTGTCCTTCGTACCGCCCATGACGGGTGACTCCTCGGTGCCGGGGGTGCGGGTTCCTCCTGTTCACCCTGACACGCATCGCCGCGGGCCGCCCCCCGTCGGACGGGGAGCATGGCGTGGGGGTGATGTGTTCCTCCGGTGCGGATGTGCCGCAGGAGGTGTGTGCGTTCCCCACCCGCCAAGGTGCGGACCCCCGCTCCGACTTGCGCGGCGGCACCGGACGCCGACGCGCCACGCCGCCGAAGGGTGGCCGGATCACTCTCTTGGCCGCTGTAGGGTGACGTGCGCCCGTCAAGACGGGCCTCCTGCACACTGATATTCCAACGGGGTCGAACGTGAAGCTTCGCCATGTCCGCGCGGTCGCAGTATTCGGAATCGCCGTTTTCGCACTGACCGGAGCCCGTGGCTCGCACGGTGCCAGCTGCGGCGGCGGCCACAGCTCCAGCTCCAGCTCCCACTCGGGTTCCAGCAGCACGAGCGGCGGCAGCCACGACAGCAGCAGCACCACCGGCAGCACCGGCACCGGCACGAGCAGCGGCACCAACTCCAGCACCACCACCGGCTCCGTCACGGGCGGTTCGAGGGACAAGGCCGAGCGCGACGTCCGCATCGACGGGTGCAAGCTGGACAGCAGCGGCAAGAACCTGGTCGCCAAGCTGACCGTCACCAACAGCAGTTCGCTGGACTACACGTACAACATCACGATGAAGTTCCGCGGCGACGCCACCTCGACCGCGGTCCCCGCCACGGCCATGGTGAGCAGCCTGAAGGTCAAGGCGGGCGCGTCCCAGCCGGCCGAGGCCACGACTCCGTACTTCGGCAAGACCAACGGCACCGAGTACAAGGAGTGCGTCGTCGTCAGCGCGTCGAAGAGCTCCTTCTGACGCGGCACGGGAGCGCTCGCCGCGGAGCCCCGCCCACCGTCCGCCGACGGTGTGCGGGGCTCCGCGGTTTCGTGACATGCGACACAGCGCCCTCGCCGGTCCGGCGGGCCGGGGCGACGCGGATCGCGGGCACACATTTCGCCATTTGTCCCTGTTTGGCGTTGACATGCCGCACTCCGCCAGAAACGGAATTGTGGACTCCTATTTCTTCCCTCCCAACGTTCCTGATGGGAGGTGGTTCTAGCGGCGCGTCAGCTGTGCCGGAAGGGGCCCGTACGAGGGCCATGCACGATCTTCCCGCCCTTTCAAGCCGGAGCCCGGAGCACTCGCGCGTCCGGCCCGCGCCGGCTTGCCATGCCCCTGCGGCCCTTCTAAGAATGGCGACTCCTCCGGCGCCCCAGCGGTCCGGCGCCGGGAGCTTCGCGATCACCGAGTGAGGTCCCGCATGAAGAAGCACCGTAAGAAGACGCACCACAGGAAAATAGCCGTCGCCGTCGGGGCGCTCGCCGTCGTGGCCGTCCCCACCGCCGCCATGGCCTGCCTGGACACCCAGGACACCGGCCGCGCCCGGCCCGCCGCGGAGCAGCCGGCCGTCCCCTCCGACACCTCCGGGGCCCCGCTCCCGGAGCAGGCCCCGGTCCCGGCCGGCGCTCCCGCGCAGCCCGCCGCCGAGGCCCCGGCCCCCCTGGCGCCCGTGGCCGAAGAGCCGGCCGAACAGCCCGCCGAGCCGGTCGCCGAAGCCGCGCCGCCCGCGCGACCGCAGCCGCAGCAGCCCCGGCCGGAGCCGGTGGAGGCCTCGGCCGAGCCCGCAGCTCCCGCCGCGCCGCAGGCCGCCGGGGCGCTCCCCGAAGCACAGGCCAAGGTCCTCGAACTCGTCAACCAGGCGCGCGCCGCGGCCGGCTGCCCCGCGCTCACCGCCAACGAGAAGCTCACCAAGGCCGCGCAGGACCACAGCGCCGACATGGCCGCGCACCGCAACATGTCCCACACCGGGTCCGACGGTTCCGACGCCGGCCAGCGCATCACCCGCGCGGGCTACCAGTGGCGGACGTACGGCGAGAACGTCGCCTACGGGTACAGCACCCCCGAGCAGGTCATGGAGGGCTGGATGAACAGCCCCGGCCACAAGCGGAACATCCTCGACTGCTCGTACAAGGAGATCGGCATCGGCCTCGCCCAGCCGGGCCAGTACTGGACGCAGGACTTCGGCGCGACGCGCTGACCCGCTCACACGCCGTCGGCCCGGGGCGCCCGTCAGGGTGACGCGGGGTCCTGGCCCGGCGTGCGTCCGATGTGCGCGGCCGTGATCAGGGCCGGCGCGAGGTTCTCCTTCCGCATCCGCTGGTCCACGTACAGCAGGGAGACCACCAGCTGCGGGTACCCCAGCTGGAACAAGGCGCTGACCACGGTGCCGAGCAGCAGACAGGCGGCGTACACGATGATCCCGATGATCATCGTGGCGGGCACCCCGTCGCCCGCGCCCGAGTCCAGCATGGAGGGGAAGAGCGCGAGGACGCCGACCAGGCCGAACGGCATCTGGATGGCGTAGCCGCCGGCCATCCCCACGAGGTACGCGAGCAGGGTGACGCCGAAGACGCGCCACCAGCTGCCCTGCACCAGGGCGGCCGACCGCCGCAGCGCTGCCACGGGGCGGAGGCCCTCGAACACCACCGCCGCGGGGGCGAGGCTGAACCGGACGGCGAGCCAGGCGGCCACGGGCATCCACGCGATGGCCACGAGGAACAGCAGGAACACGCCGACCGGTGTCCCGGAGCCGTCCCAGGCCATGATCGTCAACGGGAAGCCGACCGCGTAGACAAGGACGGCCGGCCCGGCCGCGACCAGCCCGGTCAGACAGACGGCGCCGAGCACCGAAGGCAGCCGCGACCAGCTGCGGCGCCACATGTCACCGAAGGTCGCGGTACGGCCGAGCACGGCCTCCTGCACCACCGCGGGGCACAGGGCGCCGATCGCCGCGGTGCCCAGCAGCATCACGAGCAGCAGGATGACGCCGCCCGGCAGCAGGGCCAGGAACACGGTCGCCACGTCGGAGCCGTCCGCGTGGGCATCCGAATCGACGGCGAAGACCTCGGAGAAGCTGCTGCTCGCCGCCGTGACCCCGATCACGATCGCCGCGACGACCAGCAGGAACCCGACGCCCTGTACCGCGAGCATGACGCCGACCAGCGGCTTCCAGTACCGGCGGAAGGCCTGGAAGGCGCCGCCGACCATCTCGCCCGGGCGGAGCGGCCGCAGGGGTATGACCCCCGGCTGCGGGGGCGGCTGGATCCAGCCGCCTCCCCACTGCGGCCCGTACTGCTGCGGGTGTTGTCCCCATCCCGCGTTGTGCGACATCCCTGTTCCCCCTCTTGAGCTGGAGGAACACGGTATCCCCTCGCACCCCGGGGCGGGGCGCGAGGGGTTCCGGGATCAGGTGTTGATGCAGGTGTTGCCGGCCGCCGGGTTGAGCAGGCCGATGACGTTGACCGTGTTGCCGCACACGTTGATCGGGATGTGGATCGGCGCCTGGACGACGTTGCCGGACAGCACGCCCGGCGAGCCGACGGCGTAGCCCTCGGCGTGGGCGTCGGCGACGGCGGTGCCGCCGGCGCCGAGGATGCCGGCCGCGGCCAGGACGGTGGCGGCGATCGCAGTTCGAATACGCATGTCACTCCAGAGTCGATGACGGAACGTCGAGACGTCGAGACGTCGAAGCAGGATCACACCGCCTCCGGGGGCCTCCCGCCCGGCATTCACCTGACCAACGGCGTGTTACGGCGCCGGGGGTGACCGGCGCCGCCCGAACGGGTGCCGAGGAGGCGGGGGAGGGCCGCCCCGGTTCCAGGCCGTTGTGTCACGTGTCACGTGTGGCGCCTTTGGGCCGTGGGCCCGCCCCGCGGCCACGATGGGCCCATGGAGATAGGCATCGCACTGCCCCAGTACGGCACTCACGCGCAGGCCGCCCGCATCGCCGGCTTCGCTCGCGACGCGGAGCACGCCGGTTTCGACTCGCTCTGGGTGGGGGACCGGTCGCTGACCCCGGTCGAGCCCAGCGACATCTACCCGGGCCACACGCCCGAGAACCCGTACCCGCCCGAGTACCGGACCTTCCTCGACCCGCTCACCGTCCTGACCGTCGCAGCCACCGCGACCCACCGCGCCCGCCTCGGCACGAGCACCCTCAACGCGCCCTGGTACCCGCCCCTGCTGCTCGCGCGCACCCTCACCTCGCTCGACCAGGTGAGCGGCGGCAGGCTGGACGCCGGCTTCGGGATCGGCTGGCTGCGCGACGAATACACCGCCGTCAACGCCGACTTCGGCCGGCGCGGCGAACGGCTCGACGAGATCCTCGACGTCCTCCACGGCATCTGGACCGAGGAGGAGTTCGGGCACGAGGGCACCCACTGGCGCATCCCGCGCGCCCACGTCGGCCTGCGCCCGGTCCAGCGGCCGCACCCGCCCGTCTACTTGGGCGGCTTCTCACCCGCCGCGATGCGCCGGGTCGGCCGCCGCGCCGACGGCTGGGTCGGCGCCGTCCTGCCGGCCGCGGCACTCGCCGGACTCTGGGCCACCGCCCGGCAGGCCGCCGAGGAAGCCGGCCGCGACCCCGACGCCCTGCGCCGCAACATCCGCTTCAACGCCAAGCCGGGCGCCTCGTGCGAGGAGATCGCGGCGGTCCTCGCCGGCATCCGGGACACGGGCGCCGACAGCTGCTTCGTCGACTTCCAGCAGTGCGTGCGGGAGCCGGACGAGGCGCTGGAGCTCGGCATCAAGGTCCTGGACCTCGTACGCGCCGGCTAGGCGGCGTACGGGCACGCGGCCGGCGGTTTCGTGGCGCCCGGCCGCGTGCCGTATAGTTGATCTCGAGCCCGCCGCCGCAGAACACGGCGAACGGGACGATGCGTTGGTGGTCCAAGGAAAGACACCCCACTTCCCGTGGGGGAATGCAGGTGCAAGGCCTGCCCAGCGCTCGAACGAAGGCCCCGGCCTCCTCACGGAGACCGGGGCCTTCCTGCTGCAACCCGCGACCCGGCCCGGGTGCGCCGGGTCCGCGCCCAGGTGTCCCTGATCATGCGGGTCGTGACCGCCGTCGTCGCGGCCGCGGCGATGCTCCTGACCTTCCCGAGCTTCCGCGCACTGGGCACCTCCGTGCTCGCCTCCGCCAAGATCATCGGCACCGCCGCCCGAACTCAGGCCGGATAGGTGAAGGAGCCCAGCGGCGGGGCGGAGAGGATCACGGTGCCGGCGCCGGGGCGCTCGGTGAAGGCCCGCGCCTCGGCGGCCCGCCGGAGCCGCGTGTCCCGGTCGTCGGCGTGCCAGGCGTCGCGCCGGGCATGGGAGTAGTCCCACGTGTCGTCGATCAGGCTGAGCGCGGTGTTGCCCGAGCTGCGCCCGAACTCCGCCTTCACGGCGGCCTCCTGGAGCGCGCTCTGGACGGCGGCGAGGTCGATGCGGGTGATCAGGACGCCCGGGGTGTCCGGTTCCCGGGTCGGCATGGGGGCCTGGGCGAGCAGCGACACCCCGGTGTCGAGGCGGTCGATGTTGTCGACCGTCGCGTCCTGGGCGTCCCGCACCGCGGCCCGCATCTCCCGGTGCAGCCAGAAGAACTCGTCGAGGTCGGCCTCGGTGAGGCGTATGCGCTGGTAAAGGGCGCGGAAGCGGGGATCGTGGTGCAGCGGGAGGACGGGGCCGGCGTGCAGGGCCACGCAGTCGTTGTACCCGGCCGTCACCGCGGCGTCGAGGTGGTGGAGGACCGGCTCCGCCTGGCCGCGTGTGAGGGCGATGCCGGCGAGGGCCGCGTGGCCCGCGGCCACGAGCCAGGTGCCGGCGGGGCCGAGGGCAGTGGCGCGCGCGACGACGTCCTGGAGCCCCGCGGGGACGTCCACGCGCAGCGGGACGCCGAAGAGACCGCTCGCGAGCGAGGAGAGGAAGTCCTGCCGCGGCGGCGCCGCCGCGGCGGCACTGTCGTTGAGGTGCGCCACCAGCAGCTCGTGAACACGGGCGGCCAGTGAGTTGACGGTGTCGGCCATGGACCTCCTCGGACGTCGGTGGTGAAGATCGGCGTGGTGCGGCTCCAGCATCGCCGACGACCCCCGCCGACGGCGACCGGTCCCGGCCGCTCCGATTTCCCACGCCCTGTCACTTCCCCCACACCGGCCACCTGTTGACGCACCGTCATGGCCTCGGTGCGCGTCGCCTGCGACTACGCCCAGGGCCGGATGGCCGGAGCCCGCGGCGTGATGCCGTGCCGCCGGGCGGCCCCGGTGCCGCGTCCCTGGTCAGTCAGGCAACTGACTCGCTTGCCGGTGGAGTCGGCGGCCGCGGCCCCCGTACGGGGTAACGGGCGGCGCGGGGCGGCTCCCGCGCGGTGAGGATCGGGGCATGGGCTTCCTCCTGCCGGTCCTCTTCGCGCTGTTCGCCGCGTTCAGCAACGCCCTCGCCACGGTCCTCCAGCGGCGGGCCGCGCTCACCGTGCCGCAGAGCGACGGCTTCCGGTTCGGCCTCGTCCTCGACCTGCTGCGCCGGCCGTCGTGGATCGCCGGGATCCTGGCGGTGATCGCGGCCGGGGTCGGCCAGGCCCTGGCGCTGGCGACGGGCGCGCTGTCCCTCGTACAGCCCCTGTTCGTGCTGGAGCTCCCGCTCGCCCTGCTCATCGCCTCGCTCCTGGCGCGCCGCCCGCTGCCGGGCGCGCTCTGGCTCGCCGTGGCGGGGGTGGTGGCCGGGCTCGGCATCGTGCTGGTGGCCGCCGCGCCCGCCGGGAACCGGACCCACGTCCCGTTCGACCGCTGGGTCCTGGCGCTGGCGGCCTGCGCGGCCGCGGTGACCCTGCTCGCCGTCACCGGACTGCGCCGGCCGCCCGGCCGGGCCCGGGCCGGATGCCTCGGCGCGGCCACCGCCGTCTGCTACGCGCTCACGGCCGCACTGATGAAGTCCGCCGTACACGTCCTCCAGGACGGCGGCATCGGCGCCTTCCTGACGGCCTGGGAGACGTACGCCTTCGCCGCGAGCGGCATCTGCGCCCTGCTGCTCCTCGAACACGCCATGCAGGGCGGCCCGCTGGTGGCCTCGCAGCCCGCGCTGACCCTCGGCGACGCCGGCGTCAGCATCGCCCTGGGCGTCCTGCTCTACGAGGAGCACCTGCGGGCCCACTGGTGGCTGCTCCCGCAGCTCCTGGGCCTCGCCCTGATCTGCGCCGGGGTCCTGGTCCTGGCCGGGACCGAGACCCCGGCGGAGCCGTCCGCGCCCCGCTGAACGAGCTCTTCCGCACCTTCATGGGCAACCACGCCGACGAGACGGACGTGGTGGACTTCTCTCCGGGATCAGCGGCGGAGGGACCCGGGTCCGGGACGGCGCCCCGCGCACCGGCATCGCCGTCGCCGCCCGCGCGGGACTGGCCACGCGCGGGGTCCTGTACGTCCTGGTCGGCGCGATCGCCCTGCGCATCGCCTTCGCGGCCGGGCGGGGCGGCGGCGGATCCGGCGACGAGCAGACGCGCGACGCAACCGCGAGCGTCCTGGAATGGCCCGGCGGCCGCTGGTGGCGGTGGCGGCGGGCCTGGTCCTGTTCGGCCCGTTCTCGTGGGCGGCGGCCGCCTGGCAGCGGGTCTGACGTCCGCCGCGGCGCCGCCGCCCACGCCCCGCGCTCGCCCGTACGCCGCCGATCGGCTCCCCGGGCCGTGTCGCCGCGCCCGTCACCGGTCACGGCGTGCAACCGTCTCCCCATGACCGAAGGCCTGACACCTCACCTCTCCGCGGCGCGCATCACCGTCCTGGGCGTCCAGCCCGGAAACCCGCCCTTCCGGATCATCGAGCTCGACGGGGAGTTCGTCGGCCGGGCCGAGTCGATGACGGACGTGCTCCTGGTCGCCGCCGAGGCCGGGATCACCATCCACGACCTCGACGACCTGGACGAGGTCCGCTGGGTGGGGGGCGGCAAGTTCACCTGGACCCCGCACTGACGGCGGAGCCGGCGCCCGTGCGGCGGTCAGGCCCCTTCGCCGAGGACGGTGCGGATCAGCGTCCGCTGGTCGTCCGACAGGCACGGGTCCTGGACGTCGAGGACCTCGCCGTCGACGGTGATGCGGTAGTGGTATCCGTCCGCCACGGACGAGACGGCCCGGCGGGCGAGCTCCTCGACCCGCGCCGCGTCCTGCCGCCCCGCGGTGTCGAGCGCGCGGAGCTTCTCGGCTCCGGTGAAGCCGCCGGTACGGGTGACCGTGATCAGCATGACCGTTCCTCCGGTTCCTGTGTGCCCGCGCGGGCTCCGCGCGGGGGGCGGCGCGTCGCCGCCCCGGACGCGGGTGCCCCCGATACCGGCCCGTTCCCCCCGGACGGCGGGGAACGGCCGGAAAGCGTCGGCGCGGGGCCCGGAGGGGCGGGAGCGGGTCAGGGACGCGGCAGCGGGCGGCGGCCCCAGGCCGTGAGCATGCCGGGGCCCAGTTCGGCCAGGCCGGGGGAGTCCAGGTAGGCGAGGGCCTCGTCGAAGACGACCGGTTCGAGCCGGCCCGGCGCCAGCAGGTCCGTCCGCATCCGCTGCCAGGTCTCGCGCCAGAACGCGGCGAGCGGAGTGCCGGGTGTCAGGGGCGGGCAGACCAGCTCGGCGGCGACCTCGGCCAGACCGGCCGCGCGCAGGACGTGCGGGTAGTCGAGCACGGCCCCGACGTCCGTGCCGATGGTCTCCGCGAGGGTGCGCCACATGGCGTCCAGGGTGCGCCGGTACGCGGAGCGCGCGTCGGCGGGGTCGGGTACGTCCGCCGCGTCGCTGAGGACGAGGTACCCGCCGGGCCGCAGACGCTTGGCGAGGCGGTCGACGAGGGCCCGGCGCTCGGGGAGGTGCATCAGTACGAACCGGGCGTGGACCAGGTCGAAGGAACCGAGCTCCGCCTCGTCGTCCAGCCGGGTCAGGTCGTCGGCGAGCACCCGGAGCCGGGGTCCCGCGAGCGGCGCCAGCCGGCTCGTGTCGCGGTCCAGGGCGACGACCTCGTCGACCCCGGCCTCCTCGGCGAGCCACCGCGCGACGGTGCCCGTACCGGCACCGACCTCCAGGCAGCGCCAGCCGGGCCCGACACCGAGCGCGAGCAGCCGCTGCCGGGTGAGCGGGTCGTAGACGAGGGCGGCGTGGTCGATGCGCTCGCCCTCACCGGGCGCCTCGGGCCGGAACAGCGCCTCGCCGTACCGTCCCGCGCGTCCCGCGTGCGCCGTGCGCTCCTCGGGGGATGCTGCTGACACCGCGACTCCTTCCGCCGGACGGCCCCGTACCGCCCGGCCTGAAGGATCGCCCGCCGGCCGCCGGGACACCGGCATTGGGCCGGTCGGCGGCGCGCCCCGGCGCCACCCCGCTCAGGCGGTGGCGCGCCGCGCGGTGAGCAGCAGGTACTCCCACTCCATGGCCCCGTCCCGCAGGGCCCCGGCCGCCAGGTCGGCCAGCGCCCCGTCCAGGGCCGCGGTCCGCTCGGGATCGTCGGCGACGTTCCGGTAGACGGCGATCGTCGGCCCGTACGCGGCCTTGAAGAACTCCCGGAACTCCTCCGGCTCCCGGAAGGCGTCCACGCGCAGCGACCGCCGGCGCGCCTCGACGCCGGTGACGCGGTCGCCGAGCAGCGTCCGCACGTGCTCCTCGTTCCCCCACAGCGGGGGCGGCTGCGCTCCCGGCGGGGGCGGCGGGGCGTACGGCTTCATGGCGGCGAACATCTGCCCGATGAAGCCCTCCGGGGTCCAGCTGAGCAGCCCGATCGTCCCGCCGGGCCGGCAGACCCGCACCAGCTCGTCGGCGGTGGTCTGGTGGTGCGGGGCGAACATGACCCCGACGCAGGACATCACCGTGTCGAAGGCCCCGTCCTCGAACGGCAGCGCCTCCGCGTCCGCCTCCTGCCAGCTCAGCACGGCACCCCGTGCCTCGGCCTCCTTGCGCCCCACGGCCAGCAGCTCGGGCGTGAGGTCGGAGGCCACCACGTCGCCGCCGGCCAGCGCGGCCGGGATGGAGGCGTTGCCCGACCCCGCGGCGACGTCCAGTACCCGGTCGCCGTCCCGCACCCCGCAGGCCTCGACCAGCGCGGGCCCGAGCCCCGCCACGACCTGAGTGGCGACCGCCGGGTAATCGCCGAGTGCCCACATCGTCCGGTGCTTCGCCTTGAGCGCGCGGTCGGCCTCGCGCGCGTCCGCCGTGTCCGTCATGCCATCCGCCTCCCTCGTCCGTGGGGTCACCGTGACCGTCCTCCTTCGAGCATAGGAACCCGGCGGGCGCCCGGCCCGGCGGCGGCGGGCACGCGTCCGTTCGGGTGGATTCCGGGCGGAGGCCCGGCGTGCCGTGGGCACCGCCGCATCCGCAGAAACGATCGGGCCTTGGTAGGACGGGCGCGTTCCCGCTCGACCGAAAGGTGCCCGCCCATGCCCTCCACCCGCCACGCGCCGGAACCGGCGGTCCCCGAACCGGCGGCCCCGGAACCGGTGGCCCCAGAACCGGTGGCCCCGGAACCGGTGGCCCCGGAACCACCCCGGACCCGCCGCCGCGGCCGCCTCGCGGCGCTGCTCTGCGGCGTCCTGCTCGCCGCCGCACTGCCCCTGGCCGCCGGCGCGCCCCGGGTGGAGGCGGCCGTGAACCTCGTCGAGTACCCCGTCGCCAACCCGAGCACGCCGGTCGGCATCACCGCCGGCCCGGACGGCAACCTGTGGTTCACCGAGGTGGCCAAGGACAAGATCGGCCGGATGAGCCCGGCCGGCACCCTCATCGCCGAGTACTCCGTGCCGCCGTTCAGCACCCTGCACGACATCACCACCGGCCCTGACGGGAACCTCTGGTTCACCATGCAGACCTTCGACTCCCGGGTCGGAAAGGTCGACACGAACGGCACCGTCACCATCTACCCCCTGCCCGAGCAGTTCATCGAACCCACCGGCATCACCGCGGGCCCCGACGGCGCCCTGTGGTTCACCGAGCAGAACGCCCACCGGATCGCCCGGATCACCACGACCGGCGCCGTCACGGAGTTCCCCCTGCCCGCGGGCTCCGGCCAGCCGTCGTACATCACCACCGGCCCTGACGGGAACCTCTGGTTCACCGAGATCGGCGACAACCTGATCGGCCGCATGACCCCGTCAGGCGTCGTCACCGAGTTCCCGGTCCCCGGCGGCGGCGGTCCGACCGACATCACCACCGGCCCCGACGGGAACCTCTGGTTCACCGTCTTCGGCGACAACCGGATCGGCCGGATCACCCCGGCCGGCGCCATCACCCAGTTCGACGTCCCCTCGGACGGCGGCTCGCCCCAGCCGCAGGACATCGTCGCAGGCCCGGACGACAGCCTCTGGTTCACCGGACGCAACAGCGGGCGGATCGGCCGGATCAGCACCGCCGGCGTCATCGCCGAGTTCCCCCTGCCCTCCTCGGAGCGGGGCCCCTGGGGCATCACCAAGGGCCCGGACGACAACATCTGGTTCGCCGAGACCGCCGGCTTCATCGGCCGCATCGCCCTGACCGACGCCGACCTCGCCGTCACCAAGGCCGACCCCGGCTCCGACCCCGTCGTGGAGGGCCAGAACGTGACCTACACGCTCACCGCCTCCAACAACGGCCCCCAGACCGCCGAAGGGGTCGTCCTCAAGGACACCCTGCCCGCCGGACTCCAGTTCGTCTCGGCCTCCGCCGGGTGCACCGCGGCCGGTTCCACACCGGACGTGGTGACCTGCGCCGTCGGTACGCTCACCGCCGGAGCGAGCGCCGCGCGGACCATCACCGCCCTCGCCACGACCGAGGACGTCCTCACCGACACGGCTGCCGTGGCCGGCGCGGTCGACGACCCGGCCCCCGCCAACGACATCGCACAGGAGACCACCACCGTCGACGCGACCACCTGCTTCGGCGAGCAGCCCACCATCACCGGCACCCCCGGCAACGACCTGCTGGGCGGGACCCCCGGCCGCGACGTCATCCTCGCCCGCGGCGGCAACGACACCGTCAACGCGGGCGCCGGCGACGACCTCGTCTGCGCCGGCCCCGGGGACGACCGCGTCACCGGCGGCCCCGGCACGGACCGCGTCGCCGGCGGGACCGGCAGCGACATCCTGCACGGCAACCCCGGCAACGACACCCTGACCGGCGACGCCGGAGACGACTTCCTCTTCGGCGACGTCGGCGACGACAGCCTCGACGGCGGCCCCGGCACCAACACCAACGACGGCGGCCCCGGCACCGACGTCTGCGCCAACCCCGCCACGGGCACGGGCTGCCCCTGACCCCCACGGGGTGCCGGCCCGCACGGCGGCGCCGGCACCCCGCACGCCCTCACCCTTCCGACAACCGCCATGCCGCCAGCGCCAACCCCGCCCGGTACAGCCCGGGCGCCCCCGTCAGGTCGAGCCCCAGGACCCGGCCGATCTGCTCGATCCTGCGGGCCACGCTGCTGTGGTGCAGGTGGAGCAGGTCGGCCGCCCGGCGCAGCGACCCCGTCGCGCAGTACGCGTCCAGCGTCTCCAGGTCCTCGGGGCCGCCGGCCAGCCGGCCCAGCGCCACCACGTCCGGGTTGCCGCGCAGGACGTCCCGCGGCACCTCCGCCAGCAGCGCCAGCGCGCCCAACGCGGCGTGGTCGACGACCGGTTCGCGCGCGGTGGCGAACCGCAGGGCGGTACGGGCCTCCCGCCACGCCACGTCCGGCCGCTCGGCCGCGCCGATGCCCGCGTACACGCCCTCCGGGAACCGGTCCGGCTCCACGGCCGCGGCCAGGACGACACCCACCCCGGCGACCACCGCCCCCTTCACCGGCCGCCCCGGACAGACCAGCCCGCCCACCCGGTCGAGGGGCATCCGCCCCGGCCGCACCGCGGCCACCCGCACCGGCGTACCGGCGGCGAAACCCAGCAGCCGCAGCGCCCGCGCCCTGGCCGCCTCGTCGGTGCCGACACCGATCACCAGCTCGACGAGGGCCGGATCCGCCATCGTGGTCCGGGCCGGCCCGTACCGTTCGACGGCGGCGGCGACGGCGATGGCCAGCCGCTCCAGCAGCACCTCGTCGAGCGGCCCGGCCGGACCCGGCCGCTCCAGCCACACCGAGCCGATCTCCTCCTCGTCGAGGACGACCGGCACTGCCCCGGACACCGGCGCGGGCGACGCCCCCCGCGGAGCCTCGACACCGTCGGGCGAGACACGGATCGTCCGGCCCGTCCCGTACAGCCGGACCCCGGCGGCGCACTCGGCCAGCCCCGCCGAGGCCCGGGCGAGCGCGGGGAGGTCCACCCGCCGGCGCATCAGCGTGTCGTAGAACGCGACGATGCGGAGCGCCCCGTCCACGTAGGGATCGAGTCCCGACAGCCGTACGGCGAGAGCCTCCATGCCGCAAGCATAGAAGGCCCGGCCGGCCCGCCGGGGGCGCCGATCGGCGCGCGATCGGGCCCTGATGCCCGACGGACGGCGGACGACCCGGCACCGCCCGCCCGGTGAGGATGTCCGTCATGGACCCCGAACTCGAAGCATTCGTACCCTTCTTCCCCAAGACCGACCTCGGCGACCCGGTCGCCGCCCGCAAGGGCTTCGCCGAACTGGCCTCCGCCGTACCGGCACCCGATACCGCGGACATGGAGGTCGAGGACCGCACCGTCGCCGCCGACCCCGACGTCGCCGTTCGCGTCTACCGCCCGCACGGCGCCGAGGGCGCCGTCGTGTGGATGCACGGCGGCGGATTCACCATGGGCGACCTCGACACCGAGCACCCCTGGGCCGGCCGCATCGCCGCCGGCTCCGGAGCGGTGGTGATCTCGGTGGACTACCGCCTCGCCCCCGAACACCCCTTCCCCGCCGCCCTGGACGACGCGTACGCCGTCCTCTCCTGGACCGCCGAGAACGCCGCCCGCCTCGGCATCGACCCGGCCCGCATCGCGGTCGGCGGCCACAGCGCCGGCGCCAACCTCGCGGCCGCCACCGCCCTGCGCGCCCGCGACCACCACGGACCGGCGATCCGCTTCCAGCTGCTCAACCAGCCGGGCCTCGACGACCGCCAGGACAGCTGGTCGGCCCGGAACTTCACCGACACGCCCTGGTTCTACCGCGACAAGGCCACCGCCGGCTGGCGGCACTACCTGGGCCCCGGCCCCGGCCCCGCGACCCCGTACGCCGCGCCGGCCCGGGCGACCGACCTGTCCGGCCTGCCCCCGGCCTACATCTCCACCGCGGAGTTCGACCCGAACCGCGACGAGGGCCTCGACTACGGGCTGCGCCTGCTCCGGGCGGGCGTACCCGTCGAGATCCACCAGTGGCCCGGCACCTTCCACGGTTCGCAGGCCCTCCTGTCCGCCGAGGTCTCCCAGCGCCAGAACGCCGAACTCGGCGCCGTCCTGCGCCGCGCCCTCGCGGGCTGAACCTCCCACCCCCCCCGAAAGGAGCACCACCATGCCGACCCGGCCGAAGAAGCTCCGCCTCGCCCTGTGCGCGGGCGCGGCCCTGCTCACCACCGCCACCGCCGCACCCGCCGTGGCGGCCCCCGCACCGCACGGAACCACCCCCGCGGAGCTGCGGGCGGCCATGGACGCCGTCCACCGGGCGGGCGTACCAGGGGTGTACGGCGAGGTCCGCGCCGACGGCCGGACCTGGCGCGGCGCCTCCGGGGTCGCCGACGTCACGACCGGACGCCCCGTCAGCCCGGACCTGCGCCACCGCGTCGGCAGCATCACCAAGACCTTCACCGCCGCCGCCGTCATGCAGCAGGTCGAGCGCGGCCGGATCCGGCTCGACGCGCCGATCGGCGACCACCTCCCCGACCTGGTGCCGGGAGAGCGCGGCAGGAAGATCACCGTGCGGATGCTCCTCAACCACACCAGCGGCCTCCCCGACTACGTCTCCTACGCCTTCCCGTCCATCCGGACCGGCTCGGCCGCGAGCCTCGACGACAACCGCTACCGGCGCTTCAGCCCGGCCGAACTGATCCGGCTGGGCCTCGACGCACCGCCCGCCGGCGAGCCCGGCGGCCCGACGGGCGTGTACTCCAACACCAACTACCTGCTGCTCGGCGAGCTCCTGGAGCGGGTCACCGGCACCCCGGCGCAGGAGTACATCACCCGCGACGTCATCCGCCGCGCCGGCCTGCGGCACACCTCGTTCCCGTCCGGCCCGGAGATCGAGGGCCCCCACTCCCGCATGTACGAGGCCGCGTTCGGCCTCCTCGACCCGCCGCGCGACTACAGCGCCTACGACATGTCCTGGGCCGGGACGGGTGCCGCCCTGGTGTCGACGATGGCGGACGTCAACCGCTTCTACGCCCTGCTCCTCGACGGCAGGATCGTCAGCCGCGCCTCCCTCGACGAGATGCGGCGCACCGTCCCGGTCCGCCACCTGGACGGCAAGACCATCCAGTACGGCCTCGGCCTGCACAAGGTCACCATCCCGGGCTGCGGCACCTTCTGGGGCCACGACGGCTCGGCCTGGGGCGCCGGAACCATGTCCATGACCCGCGCCGACGGCAGGCGCCAGATGTCCGTCGCCGTCAACCTCCAGCGCTGGACCGCGCCCGACCCCGCCGGCGGCAGGCCCCCGCACCCCATCGACACCGCCCTGAACGAGCTGTACGACGAAGCGATGTGCGACGGCAGGGACACCGGCGGGCACGGCACTTCCTAGGTGTATTGACCCGCAGCGTTGTTCACGCGGCTGATGGGCGGGTTTCCGCCCAGTGCT
The DNA here is from genome assembly GCF_050275515.1 of Streptomyces sp. NPDC004126. NCBI lineage: Bacteria > Bacillati > Actinomycetota > Actinomycetes > Kitasatosporales > Streptomycetaceae > Streptomyces > Streptomyces sp. NPDC004126. Next base: position 141,637 of record NZ_JBNNPF010000021.1, read on the forward strand.
GTGTGGCAGCGGTGGTGGTTGTAGGTGTGGAGGAAGTCT
>NZ_JBNNPF010000022.1:0-137362 GCF_050275515.1 Streptomyces sp. NPDC004126
GCGCAACGGGGTCAGGGGCACCGCCCCAGGGAACGGTGGAAGGGCGGGTAGGGGAGAAGACCCTCCGGCCCGGGCCCGCCGGGCACGGGCCGCCGCCCCGCACGGGCAGCGGCTTCGGGCCCCGGGGGCCGCAGCGCGGGGTAGGGCGCGGGCCCCAAGGGTCGCGGCGCGGGGCAGGGTACGGGCCCCGGGGGCCGCGGCGCGGGGCAGGGTGTGGGCGTCTCGGGGGTGGTCTGGTCGGCGCGGGGGGCCGCATCGGGGAGAATGGCCCGTATGAGCGATCGTTCCCCCGAGCCCACCGCCCCGCACCGCGCGGGCTTCGCCTGCTTCGTCGGCCGCCCCAACGCGGGCAAGTCGACCCTGACCAACGCGCTCGTGGGCACCAAGGTCGCGATCACCTCCAACCGGCCGCAGACCACCCGCCACACCGTCCGCGGCATCGTGCACCGCCCGGACGCGCAGCTGGTGCTGGTCGACACCCCCGGTCTGCACAAGCCGCGCACGCTGCTCGGCGAGCGCCTCAACGACGTCGTGCGCACCACCTGGGCCGAGGTCGACGTCATCGGCTTCTGCCTGCCCGCCGACCAGAAGCTCGGCCCCGGCGACAAGTTCATCGCCAAGGAGCTCGCGGGGATCAAGAAGACCCCCAAGATCGCCATCATCACCAAGACGGACCTGGTCGAGTCCAAGCAGGTGGGCGAGCAGCTCATCGCCGTCCACCGGCTGGCCGAGGAGCTCGGTTTCGAGTGGGCCGAGATCGTCCCCGTCTCGGCGGTCGGCGACACCCAGGTGCAGCTGCTGGCCGACCTGATCGCGCCGCTGCTGCCCGAGAGCCCCCCGCTGTACCCGGAGGGCGACCTCACCGACGAGCCCGAGATGGTGATGGTCGCGGAGCTGATCCGCGAGGCCGCCCTGGAGGGCGTGCGCGACGAGCTGCCGCACTCCATCGCCGTCGTCGTCGAGGAGATGATCCCGCGCGAGAACCGGCCCGCGGACCGGCCGCTGCTGGACATCCACGCCAACGTCTACATCGAGCGCCCCAGCCAGAAGGGCATCATCATCGGCCCCAAGGGCTCGCGCCTGAAGGAGGTCGGCATGAAGTCGCGCAAGCACATCGAGGCGCTGCTCGGCACGCCGGTCTTCCTCGACCTGCACGTGAAGGTCGCCAAGGACTGGCAGCGCGACCCGAAGCAGCTCCGCAAGCTCGGCTTCTAGCCGGCGTCCCGGGCGGCGCGCCGCCGCAGCTTCAGCGCGTTGTCCCTGCGGGTCCCCGGCCGGCCGTCGGGGGCCGTCAGGGCCTGCTCGTGCTCGGCCGAGAGCAGCACCTCCCAGGCGCCCTCCGGCAGCTCCAGGTCCGCCAGCACCTCGTCCGGGGTCGGGAAGCGGATGTCGGCGTGCGCGTCGGGGTCCCAGGACGGCCCGCCCGCGTGGCCGGCGATGAGCAGGATCCCGCCGGGAGCCACGGCGGAGGCGGCCGTGCGCAGGATCCGCTCGCGCGGGAAGTCCCCGTACGAGTGCAGGAAGCACGCGGAGACCAGGTCGAACTCCCCGTCGGGGAAGGAATCGGCAAGGTCGTGCCGCTGCCAGTCGACGCGGTCCCCGAGCCCCGCCTCCGCGGCGTGCCCGGCCGCCCGCGCGAGGGCCACCCCGGAGATGTCGGTGCCGGTGACCCGCCAGCCCTGCCGGGCCAGCCACACGGCGTCGGCGCCCTCGCCGCAGCCCAGGTCGAGGGCGCGGCCCGGGGTGAGGCCGGAGGCCTCGCGGACCAGTACCTCGTTGGCCCTGCCGCTCCAGACGCGGTCGCTCTCGCGGTAGCGGGCGTCCCACCAGCCCTCGCCCGCGCCGTCGGGGTGCTGCTCCTGGTGCCGGTGGTGCTGGTGGTGCTGGTGCTCGGTCATGCGGGGCCTCTTCCGTGAGGTCCCCCAGTGGTGGCCGGGGGAGGGTCTGCCGGTACGGCCGATGCTGCGCCGGGGCCACCGCCCGGGCAACTTCCGTTGCCGAACCGGCAAACCGTCCCCCCAGCTACCGCTGGGGGGACCCCCGGGATCAGCCCGCCGCCGGCTCCGCGATCAGGGCCGTGCCCACCCGCCGGAACCCGGCGCGGGCGTAGATCCGGGCCACGTCCTCGTCCCCGGCCGACAGGAAGACCGTACGGGCGCCCCGGGCGCGGGCCTCGGCGACCAGGGCCGCGGTCACCCCGAGGGCGAGCCCCTGGCGCCGGGCGGTGGGCAGGGTGCCGACGCCGACGACCTCGGCGACGTCGCCGACCGGGTTGTACTGGCCGGAGCAGAGCACCAGCCCGTCGCGCACGGCCGCGGCCATCGTGGTGCGCCCGTCCGCGAGCATCGTCGAGACGCGGGCCCGTCGCTCCTCGGACCCCGGGTCCGCCACGGCCGCCGCCAGCTCCGCCGGGCCCGCCGTGCCCAGGGCCGTGCCCGGCTCGCCGAAGGCCAGCGCCGGTACGGTCACGGCGGCCTGGAGCAGCGGGTCGTCGGCGCCGAGCAGCCGGACCTCGGGATGCGGCGGGAGCGGCTCGGCGTCGGCGTCCAGTGCCATCAGGGGGTGGGCGTGGACGTGCAGCCCGGCGGCTTCCACCGCGGCCCGCAGCGAGGGGGTGGTTTCGGCCACCCATTCGAAGGACTCCGGCACCTTCAGCTCCCGCTGCCTCTCCAGCACCGTGAGTACGTCGGCGGCGGTCGCGTCGGCGCCGCCGAGCGCGGGCCGTGCGTAGTACTGCCAGCCCTGTCCCTCCTGCACGAACAGGGTCAGCGGCCCGAAGTCCTCGCCCCGCGCGCCGCCCCGGCGGGGGACGGCGTCGTAGTACTGCTCCAGGGCGGCCAAGATCGTTTCAGTCATCCCGTCATCCAAGCAGGACCGCCATGACCCGGGCATCCCCTTTCCCGGGGCCGTGGCTACGCGCCCTCCTTGAGCACGCGGGAGACCAGGCTGCGCTGGGCGTCCGACAGGTGGGGGTCCTGGCAGGACACCGTCCGCCCGTCCACCGTGATCCGGTACGAGAACCCGTCCCGCACCCCGCCCGGCCCCTGGCCGGCCCGGGGGTCCGGGCGCAGCGCCAGCAGGGCGAGCGCCTGCCACTCCTCCTCGTCGGGCCGGCCCGAGGTGTCCACCTCGGCCCGGCGCTCGATCCCCGCGAAACCGCCCGTCCGCACCACTTCGATCCGCATGGTGCCCCTTCTATCGGAGCGGGACGGCCTAGGCCAGGCCGACGGCCGACCAGGCCTTCTGGAGGGCCTGGTGCTCCGCGCCGCCCTCGCCGTACCGGGCGACGGCCGCGGCCGTCGACAGCCGGGCGAAGTCCTTGAAGGAGGCCTTCTCGCCCAGCCGGCCGCCGGTCAGCGTGTCGTACCAGATCCGTCCGGCCCGCTCCCAGGCCTTGCCGCCCAGCTCGGTGGCCGCGATGTAGAAGGCGTGGTTGGGGATCCCGGAGTTGATGTGGACGCCGCCGTTGTCGCGCGAGGTGTTGACGTAGTCGTCCATGGTCGCGGGCTGCGGGTCCTTGCCGAGCTCGTCGTCGTCGTACGCGGTGCCCGGCGCCTTCATGGAGCGCAGCGCGACCCCGGTGACGTTCGGCCCCAGCAGCCCGGCGCCGATCAGCCAGTCCGCCTGGTCGGCGGTCTGGTCCAGGGAGTACTGCTTGATCAGCGAGCCGAAGACGTCCGACATGGACTCGTTGAGCGCCCCGGACTGCCCGTGGTAGTCGAGGTTGGCCGTGTACTGGGTGACGCCGTGGGCCAGCTCGTGCCCGATGACGTCCACCGACACCGTGAAGTCGAGGAAGAGGTCGCCGTCGCCGTCGCCGAAGACCATCTGGCGGCCGTCCCAGAAGGCGTTGTTGTAGTCCTGGCCGTAGTGGACGGTGGCGTCCAGCGGCAGCCCGGAGTCGTCGATGGAGTGCCGTCCGAAGGCCTTGAGGAACAGTTCGTAGGTCGCGCCGAGCCCGGCGTAGGCGCGGTTGGCGGTGGCGTCCTTGACCGGTTCGGAGCCCTCCGCGCGGACCTTCTTGCCGGGCAGCCGGGTGCGGTGCTGGGCGTCGTAGATCGTCCGGGCGGGCCCTTCGGCGGGCGTGTCGGCCAGCGAGGGGGCGATGCCCCTGAGGGCGTTGACCTGGCGCCGCTCGCGCAGGCCGCTGTCGTGTTCGAGGGTGCGCAGGGCGGCGTCGGCCCGCGCGCTGTCCGCGGACTGGGCGGCCTTGCGGAGCAGGTGCGGCGGCACGACCGTGCAGAAGACGGGGTGGTGGGGGGTGCGGAGGGCGTGGACAGGGGAAACGAAGGCATCCATGCACGGCAATGTGGCAGTGGGTCATGACGCTGTCACTACCGGCGACCATGATTCATTCGGTTGTCTCAAACCTGACGCGCCGTGTTGACGGATCACCCTGACCTGGGCGCGTGGAAGGAGTCGTAGCTCACAAAGGGTGCAAATCGGGCACCCGGGTCTTGCATACTGAAACAGGTCCTCGCGATACGGCGCGGCTCGGTTAGGCTCGGCCCATCATGCGTTTCGGGCTGCTTCTCCTTAGCTGCCGCGGCGAGGGTCTGTAGTCGTAGGCCGGCCCCCTCCCCGCGGAGTTTGGTGTTGCGGTTTTTACGACCGCCGTCGGCCGTTCAGCGAACTACACGCGGACACGCGAGGAGCCCAACGCCATGAGCCAGCACACTTTTGTCGGTCGCCCCACGCCCATCACGAACGCGACCCACACCCAGAAGCCCTCCGGGATGCCGATCCACAAGTACGGCCGGTACGAGCAGGTGGACATCCCCGACCGCACCTGGCCGGACGCCCGCGTCACCAAGGCTCCCCGCTGGCTCTCCACGGACCTGCGCGACGGCAACCAGTCGCTGATCGACCCGATGACCCCCGCCCGCAAGCGCGAGATGTTCGACCTGCTGGTGCGCATGGGCTACAAGGAGATCGAGGTCGGCTTCCCGTCCTCCGGCGAGACCGACTTCGCCTTCGTGCGCTCCATCATCGAAGAGGGCGCGATCCCGGACGACGTCACCATCTCCGTACTGACCCAGGCCCGCGAGGACCTGATCGAGCGGACCGTCGAGTCGCTGGTCGGCGCCAAGCGCGCCACCGTGCACCTGTACAACGCGACCGCCCCGACCTTCCGCCGGGTCGTCTTCCGCGGCTCCAAGGAGCAGATCAAGCAGATCGCCGTCGACGGCACCCGCCTGGTCATGGAGTACGCCGAGAAGCTGCTGGGCCCCGAGACCACCTTCGGCTACCAGTACAGCCCGGAGATCTTCACCGACACCGAGCTGGACTTCGCCCTGGAGGTCTGCGAGGCCGTCTGCGACGTCTGGCAGCCCGGCGAGGGCCGCGAGATCATCCTGAACCTGCCCGCCACCGTGGAGCGCTCGACGCCCTCCACCCACGCGGACCGCTTCGAGTGGATGGCCCGCAACCTGACCCGCCGCGAGCACGTCTGCATCTCCGTGCACCCGCACAACGACCGCGGCACCGCCGTCGCCGCCGCCGAGCTGGCTCTGATGGCCGGCGCCGACCGCATCGAGGGCTGCCTGTTCGGGCAGGGCGAGCGCACCGGCAACGTCGACCTGATCACCCTGGGCATGAACCTGTTCTCGCAGGGCATCGACCCGCAGATCGACTTCTCCCAGATCGACGAGATCCGCCGCACCAGCGAGTACTGCAACCAGATGGAGGTCCACCCGCGCCACCCCTACGCGGGCGACCTGGTCTACACCGCCTTCTCCGGCTCCCACCAGGACGCCATCAAGAAGGGCTTCGACGCCATGGAGGCCGACGCGGCCTCCCAGGGCAAGACCGTGGACGACATCGAGTGGGCGGTCCCGTACCTGCCGATCGACCCGAAGGACGTCGGCCGCTCCTACGAGGCGGTCATCCGGGTCAACTCGCAGTCCGGCAAGGGCGGCATCGCCTACGTCCTGAAGAACGACCACAAGCTGGACCTGCCGCGCCGCATGCAGATCGAGTTCTCGCGGATCATCCAGGCCAAGACCGACTCCGAGGGCGGCGAGGTCACGCCGAAGGCGATCTGGGACGTCTTCTCGGACGAGTACCTGCCCAACCCCGAGAACCCGTGGGGCCGCATCCAGCTGCGCTCCGGCTCCACCGCCACCGACAAGGACGGCACCGACACCCTGACCGTCGAGGCGGTCGTGGACGGCGTCGAGACGGTCCTGAACGGCACCGGCAACGGCCCGATCTCGGCCTTCTTCGACGCGCTGGCCGGCATCGGCGTCGACGCCCGCCTGCTGGACTACACCGAGCACACGATGAGCGAGGGCGCCTCCGCCGTGGCCGCCTCGTACATCGAGTGCGCGATCGACGGCCGGGTCCTGTGGGGCATCGGCATCGACGCCAACACCACCCGCGCCTCCCTGAAGGCGGTCATCTCCGCCGTCAACCGCGCGGGCCGCTAGTCCACCCGTACGGAGCCCCCGTCCCCCCTCGTGGAGGGGCGGGGGCTCCGTCGTGCCCGGGGCCGCTCAGCGGGCCAGGTAGCCGCCGTCCACCGGAAGGACCACACCGGTCACGAACGAGGCCGCGTCGGAGGCCAGGAAGGCGATGGCGCGGGCCACCTCCTCCGGCTCGCCGAGCCGGCCCATCGGGTGGGCCGCCGTGACCTCCGCGAGGTACTCCGGGCCGCCCGGCTCGTCGTCCAGCGCCAGTACCCGCTCCGTGCGGATGGTTCCGGGCGCCACCGCGTTGACGCGGATCCCGCGCGCCGCCCACTCCACCGCCAGGTGCTTGGCCAGCCCCGACGCGACGAACTTCGCCGGCCCGTACGCGGCCTGGCGGGCCTGCCCGGCCACCCCCGAGATCGAGGACACGCAGACCAGCGCCCCGCCGGCCGGCCGCTGCGCGGTCATCGCCTCGATGGCGTACTTGCAGGTCAGGAACATGCCCCGGCCGTCAACCGCCATGACGTGGTCCCAGTCCTCGGGGGTGGTCTCGCGCACGTCCGAAAGGGGGAGCACCCCGGCGTTCGCCACGGCGACGTCGAGCCGCCCGTACGCGGCGACGGCGGCCGCGACCATCGCGTGGTTGGCCTCGGGATCGGACACGTCACCGGTCACGGTCGTGATCCCGTGCCCCTCCCCGGCGAGCAGCGCGCGCAGGGACTCCAGGCCGGGGCCGTTGACGTCGGACGCGGTGACCCGGGCCCCGGAGCGGGCCAGGAGCAGGGCCGTGGCCCGGCCGATGCCGCTCGCGGCTCCGGTCACCAGACAGGACTTCTCGTTCATGCCGCAGAGGGTAGGGAAAGCGGAGCGGCGGGGGCGCACTTCGGCCAACTCCCGGCCCCGCGCGATGTTGTCTTGTCGCACGACTGACGCAGCCTCACCGATGTGGCTAACATCACGCCAACCCGGCGGTGCCGCCGGAAGGTTATGGAGGTGCGACGTGCTGCCAGTTCGGGGTGGGGACGGCCGGAAGCTGACCGTCTGGGGCATCCGCACCACCTGGAACACCGTGGGAGACGGGGAGTTCTTCTGCCCCGACTGCGGCGGTGACCGCAACTACCGCCGGCGCACCGGACGCCGGCGCTTCACCGTGCTCGGCGTGCCGCTGCTGCCGCGCGGCCAGGCCGGGCCGGTCGTCGAGTGCCAGGGCTGCCGGCAGCGCTTCGACACCGACGTGCTGGACCACCTGACCACCACCCGCTTCTCGGCCCTGCTGCGCGACGCCCAGCACACCGTGGCGCTGGCCGTCCTCGCGGCGGGCGGGACCGCCTCGCGCAGCGCCCTGGAGGCCGCCGTGTCGGCCGTACGGGCCGCCGGGTTCCAGGACTGCACCGCGGAGCAGTTGGAGTCCCTCGTGGACGCGCTGGCCACCGACGAGGGCCGGCTGGGGCTGTACGACGGGCCCGAGTGCTGCGGGGCCGCGCTGTCGATCGAGCTCCACGAGGCGCTGGAGCCGCTCGCCCCGCACCTGGCGGGGCCGGGGCGGGAGTCGATCCTGCTCCAGGGCGCGCGGATCGCGCTCGCGGACGGGCCCTACATCCCGGCCGAGCGCGAGGTGCTCGCCACCGTCGGCGCGGCGCTGCGGATGGGCACGGACGAGGTGGCCGGGCTGCTCTCGGCGGTCAGAGCCCCGTAGGAGGAGCGCGTACGAGGGTCCGGGCCCGGCGGATTTCCGCCGGGCCCGGCGGCGTTCCGGGGCGGAATTCCGGCATGCGGAGTTCCTGGAGGTAACGATCCGGCCTCGCGGGCGTGAACCGGCAGGTAGCTTGTTCCGTGGAAGAGGTGGATTCCCTACTTCCGTACAAGAATTCCGCATTCCGAACGGCCGGAATTAGGCCCTCTGATTTGCGTGACCGAATACTTGCGAACCGGGTAATGGCCTGTCAAGGCTGGGAACTTCGCAGGTGTGCAGCGGGAAGTGGGCGTCCGGGGCCCGTCGTCCCATACTCCTGCGGGCGGGCGTCCGCCACTGGAGGAACCTCCAGATCGAACGTCCCGAAACGTCAACACTTTGTCGAAGTCGACGATATCTGTGAGCACTCCCACAGGCGTTCAATTCCGGTCACACGACGACGAGATTCGCGTGTTCCCACTGACAACCCCGGCGGATCAACGGGTTAGCGACCCACTCCGTCCAGGGACAACCAGATTCCTCTCAGTTACCTACCTTGAAGGGCAAGGCAGAGATGGCACGTGTCGCCGCCCGGCTTTCCGCAAGCGGAGAGCAGAGCACGCACCCGGTCGACGAGGTGCTCCCCCTCCCCAAGCTCGCGCTGTACGGCTTCCAGCACGTACTCGCCTTCTACGCCGGCGCGGTGATCGTCCCGATCATCGTGGGCAGCGCACTCAAGCTGAGCCCTGAACAGCTGGTCTACCTGATCAACGCGGACCTCTTCACCTGCGGTATCGCCTCGATCATCCAGGCCTTCGGCATCGGCAGGATCGGCGCCAGACTGCCGCTCATCCAGGGCGTCACCTTCACCGCCGTCTCCCCGATGATCGCCATCGGCCTCGGCGCCGGCGGCGGCACCGCCGCGCTGCTGGTCATCTACGGCGCGGTCATCACCGCCGGTATCGCCACCTTCGCCTTCGCCTGGCTGCCCGCCAACGCGTTCCGGGCGGTCATGCGGCTCTTCCCGCCGGTGGTCACCGGCTCGGTGATCACCGTCCTCGGCATCGTGCTGATCCCGGTCGGCCTCCGGGACGCGGTCGGCGGCGTTCCCACCCTCGCCGACGGCGGTGTGCCGACACAGCTGGCCTACGCCGGCGGCACCATGCTCTTCATCCTCGTCCTGATGAAGTTCGGCGGACCGTTCCTGCGCAGCATCAGCATCCTGCTCGGCCTGGTCGGAGGCACCGCCGCGGCCTTCGCGCTCGGCGACGCCAAGTTCGGCAACGTCGGCCAGTCCGACTGGATCGGCGTCACCACGCCCTTCCACTTCGGCGTCCCGAAGTTCGAATGGTTCCCGATCTTCCTGATGCTGATCGTCATGCTGATCACCATGGTCGAGACCACCGGTGACACCTACGCGGTCGGCGACATCGTCGGCAAGGAGGTCGACAGCGAGACCGTGGCCCGCGCCCTGCGCGCCGACGGCGCCGCGACCGCCCTCGGCGGCATCCTGAACTCCTTCCCATACGTCGCCTTCGCCGAGAACGTCGGCCTGGTCCGGATGACCAAGGTCAAGAGCCGCTTCGTGGTCGTGGCCGCCGGTGTGTTCATGATCGTCCTCGGTCTCATCCCGAAGGCCGCCGCGATCGTCGCCTCCGTCCCGCCGGGCGTCCTCGGCGGTGCCGCCACCGTCATGTTCGGCATGGTCGCCCTGGCCGGCATCCAGACCCTCGCCAAGGTGGACCTCAAGGAGGAGAAGAACGCGCTGATCGTCGGCGTCTCGATCGCCCTCGCGCTCTTCCCCGACACCGCCCCGCTCTTCTTCGACAAGCACGTCAGCCCGGACGTCGCCTCGCTGCTCGACAGCGGTGTCACCCTCGGTGCCACGGCCGCGATCGTCCTCAACCTGATCTTCAACGGCCTGGCCAAGGACGACGCCCAGACCGCCGCCAAGGCTCCCGCCGGGGTCGAGCTGCCCGCCCAGCCCGCGGCGGCCCCGGCCGGCGCGGAGAAGGCCGCGGCCTCGGAGAAGGCGGCCGAGAAGGCCGACGACGCGGGCGCGCCCGCCTCCTGATCCTCCCAAGGGGTGCCGACCCCCGTCCGGACACGGTCCGGGCGGGGGTCGGCGCTGTCCGCACCCGGGGGACAATGGGGCCATGAGTCTGTTCCGCGACGACGGCATCGTGCTGCGCACCCAGAAGCTGGGTGAGGCGGACCGCATCATCACGCTCCTCACCCGCGGCCACGGCCGCGTCCGGGCCGTCGCCCGCGGTGTCCGGCGCACCAAGTCCAAGTTCGGCGCCGGGCTGGAACCTTTCTCCCACGCCGACGTGCAGTTCTTCGCGCGCGGCAGCGAGCTGATCGGCCGCAGCCTGCCGCTGTGCACCCAGACCGAGATCATCGCCCCCTACGGCAACGGCATCGCCACCGACTACGCCCGCTACACCGCCGGCACGGCCATGCTGGAGACCGCCGAGCGCTTCACCGAGAACGAGGGCGAGCCCGCCGTACAGCAGTACCTGCTGCTGGTCGGAGCCCTGCGCACGCTCTCCCGGGGCGAGCACGAGCCCCACCTGATCCTCGACGCCTTCCTGCTGCGCTCCCTCGCCGTCAACGGCTACGCCCCCAGCTTCGAGGACTGCGCGAAGTGCGGGATCCACGGCCCCAACCGGCACTTCTCCGTCGCCGCCGGCGGGGTCATATGCGGGGACTGCCGGGTGCCGGGCTCCGTCGTACCCTCGTCGGAGGCCATCGCCCTGCTCAGCGCCCTGCTGACGGGCGACTGGAAGCACGCGGACGCCTGCGAGGCCCGTCACGCGCGGGAGGGCAGCGGGCTGGTCTCGGCCTATTTGCACTGGCATCTGGAGCGCGGGCTACGCTCCCTCCGATACGTCGAGAAATAGGAGCTGGACACATGGCACGACGCGGGATTCTGGGACGCTCTCGCCGCGAGTACAAGGTTCCCGAGCCGCACCCGTCCGGTGCGCGTCCGCCGAAGATCCCCGGCGAGCTGGTCCCGAACCACGTCGCCATCGTGATGGACGGCAACGGCCGCTGGGCCAAGGAGCGCGGCCTGCCCCGCACCGAGGGCCACAAGGTCGGCGAGGGCGTCGTCCTCGACGTGCTCAAGGGCTGCCTGGAGATGGGCGTCAAGAACCTCTCCCTCTACGCCTTCTCGACGGAGAACTGGAAGCGCACGCCCGACGAGGTCCGCTTCCTCATGAACTTCAACCGCGACGTCATCCGGCGCCGCCGCGACGAGATGAACGAGCTCGGCATCCGGATCCGCTGGGTCGGCCGGATGCCGAAGATGTGGAAGTCCGTCGTCCAGGAGCTCCAGATCGCACAGGAGCAGACCGTCGACAACGACGCCATGACCCTGTACTTCTGCGTCAACTACGGCGGCCGCGCCGAGATCGCGGACGCGGCGCAGGCGATCGCCCGCGACGTGGCCGCCGGCAAGCTGGACCCGTCGAAGGTCAACGAGAAGACCTTCGCCAAGTACATCTACTACCCGGACATGCCGGACGTGGACCTGTTCCTGCGCCCCAGCGGCGAGCAGCGCACCTCGAACTACCTGATCTGGCAGAGCGCGTACGCCGAGATGGTCTTCCAGGACGTGCTGTGGCCGGACTTCGACCGCCGCAACCTGTGGGACGCCTGCCTGGAGTACGCGCAGCGCGACCGGCGTTTCGGCGGCGCGGTCCCGAACCAGCCCGAGGGCACCGGGAACTGAAGCCTCCGCTAGGCTCCGCCGTCATGGACATGACTGACCGGGCGGTGGAGCTGCGGTACGGCGCGGCCCCCCGCGACGCGTGGCAGGTGCTGCGGTGGCGCGCCCTGAGGACGCCCGCGGGCCGCAGGGAGCTGCTGCTGTGGCTGGTGGCCCTCCCCGCCGTGCCGGTCGCGCTGGTCGCGGCCCAGCACGGCCGTGCGGTGGACCCGGCCGGCCTGGCCTTCGCGGGCGGGGTGGGAATGGTCCTGGGGGCGGTCTGGCACTGCCTGGACCTGCGGCGGCGGGCGCGGCGGATGCACCGTTGGGCCGCGGAGCACCCCGAGTACACGTTCGTGGTCACGGCGCTCGGGACGCAGAACCACCGTCCCGACGGGACGGCGGTGGCCTACAAGTGGGACAAGTACCGGGGCTGGGCCGAGACCCGGGGCCTGTTCGTCCTCGTGTTCTTCAACGGGGACCTGGGCTGGCTGCCGAAGCGGGCCGCCCCGGCCCCCGAGCACCTCGACCGGATCCGATCGTTCTTCGACCGGAACCTGACCCGGATCGGCTAGCCGGCGGCCGCGCAGTCGGCGCAGGTGCCGAAGATCTCCACGGTGTGCGCCACGTTCACGTAGCCGTGCTCGGCCGCGATCGACTCGGCCCACTTCTCCACGGCCGGACCCTCCACCTCGACGGCCTTGCCGCACTTGCGGCAGACCAGGTGGTGGTGGTGCTCGCCGGTGGAGCAGCGCCGGTAGACGGACTCGCCGTCGCTGGTGCGCAGCACGTCGACCTCACCGGCGTCCGCGAGGGACTGCAGGGTGCGGTACACGGTGGTCAGGCCCACGGAGTCACCGCGGTGCTTGAGCATGTCGTGCAGCTCCTGGGCGCTGCGGAACTCGTCCACCTCGTCCAGCGCCGCCGCCACGGCTGCCCGCTGCCGGGTGGATCGCCCTCGTACTGGCGCGGTACCCGTCTCGCCAGGCGCAGTCGCCACCGGTTCCTCCTCGTTTCGGCCTGCCGCCATTGTGCCAGGCGGCCGAGGACCCTAGACCTTCACGTCGTCCTGGACGCAGACCTCCCGGGCGGCGCGGGCGGCCTTGGCGCGGCGCCTGGCCATGGGCGTGGACAGGGCCGTCGTGACGATGAAGACCGCGATCGCGAGCAGCACGATCGTGGCGCCGGACGGCGCGTCGATGTAGTAGGTGGCGGCGGTGCCGCTCAGGGAGACCACCACGCCGATCGCCATCGCCAGCGACAGGGTCGCGGCGAAGCCGCGGGTGACCCGCTGGGCGGCGGCGACGGGGATCACCATCATGGCGCTGACCAGCAGCAGGCCCACGATGCGCATGGCCACGGTGACGGTGACGGCGGCGGTGACGGCCATCAGCAGGTTCAGCGCGCGCACCGGGAGGCCGGTGACGCGGGCGAACTCCTCGTCCTGGCTGATCGCGAACAGCTGGCGGCGCAGGCCGATGGTGACGGCGACGACGAAGGCCGCGAGGATCACCACGGCGGTGATGTCCTCGGCCGACACGGTGGTGATCGAGCCGAAGAGGTAGCTGCTCAGGTTGGCGGTGGAGCCGCCGGGCGCCAGATTGATGATCATGACGCCGCCGGCCAGGCCGCCGTAGAAGAGCATGGCGAGCGCGATGTCGCCGCTGGTCTTGCCGCGCGAGCGGATCAGCTCCATGCCGACCGCGCCGACGACCGCGACCAGGGTGGCCATCCAGACGGGGCTGGTGTTGAACGCGAAGCCCAGGGCGACACCGGTCATGGCGACGTGGCCGATGCCGTCGCCCATGACGGCCTGGCGGCGCTGGACGAGGTACGTGCCGATCGCGGGCGCGGTGATGCCGACCAGTGCGGCGGCGATCAGCGCGCGCTGCATGAAGGCGTAGTGCAGGAGGTCCATCAGGTCAGCAGTCCCGTCCGCAGGGGCTCGGCGTCGTGCGCCGCGTGGGGGTGTACGTGGTCGTGGCCGGGGAGGGCGTGCTGTCCGACGGCCTCCGGGGGCGGGCCGTCGTGGACGACGCAGCCGTCGCGCAGCACGACGGCGCGGCCGATCAGGGGCTCCAGCGGGCCCAGCTCGTGCAGGACGAGGAGGACGGTGGTCCCGGCGGCGACCTGCTCGCGCAGGGCGCCGGCGAGGACCTCCTGGTTGGCCAGGTCCACGCCGGCCATCGGCTCGTCCATGATCAGCAGTTCGGGTTCGACGGCGAGGGCCCGGGCGATCAGCACGCGCTGGTGCTGCCCGCCGGAGAGGGCGTTGACCGAGGCGTCGGCGTAGCCGTCCATGTCGACCAGGGCCAGGGCCCGCTCGACGGCGGCCTTGTCGGCCCTGCGCAGGATCCCGAAGCGGGAGCGGGCGAGACGGCCGGAGGAGACGACCTCCCGGACGGTGGCCGGGACGCCGCTGGCGGCGGTGGTGCGCTGGGGGACGTACCCGATGCGCGACCACTGGCGGAACCGCTTGAAGTCGGTGCCGAAGAGGGTCAGGGCGCCGTCGGTGAGCGGGACCTGGCCGACCACGGCGCGGACGGCCGTGGACTTGCCGGAGCCGTTGGCGCCGAGGAGGGCGACGACCTCGCCGCGGCGGACGGTGAGGTCGACCCCGCGCAGCACGGGGCGCGAGCCGAGCGAGGCCGTGGCCCCGCGCAGGGATATGACGGCCTGGTCGTCGTCCGCCGGCCGGGGCGTTGACTGCATGGCTCGCGCCTCCGTTGCTGCTGTCGTCACTTGGTTCCGAGCGCCTTCTGGAGGTTCTTCAGGTTGGACCGCATGACCTCGAAGTAGTCGGCGCCCTGCGACTTGTCGGTGATGCCCTCGAGCGGGTCGAGGACGTCGGTCTGCAGGCCCGTGTCCCGGGCGAGGGTCTTGGCCGTCTTGTCGCTGGCCAGGGTCTCGAAGAACACGGTCGTCACATTGTCCTTCTTCGCGACGGCCTGGAGCTCCTTCATCCGGGCCGGGCTCGGCTCGGACTCGGGGTCGACGCCGGAGATGCCCTCCTGGTCGAGGCCGTAGCGCTCGGCGAGGTAGCCGAAGGCGGAGTGGGTGGTGATGAAGGTCCTGGAGGCCGTGTTCTTCAGGCCGTCCTTGAACTCGGTGTCCAGTGCGCCCAGTTTGGCGACCAGGTCGTCGGTGTTCTTCTTGTAGTCCGCCGCGTGGCCGGGGTCGGCCTTCTCCAGGGCGGCGCCGAACCCCTTGGCGATCTCCGCGTACTTGGCGGGGTCGAGCCAGACGTGCGGGTCCTCGCCGGCCTCGCCGTGGGAGTGGCCGTGATCGTGGTCGTGGCCCTCGGCGGCGTGGTCGTGGTCCTCCTCGCCGGAGGTGCCGTGCACTTCGAGCTTGGTGAGGGTGGCCGCGTCCACGATGTTCTTCACGCCGGACTGGGCGATGGCCTTGTCCACGGCGGGCTGGAGCGACTTGAGGTAGAGGACCACGTCCGACTCGGCGAGCTGACCGGTCTGCTTCGGGGTGATCTCCAGGTCGTGCGGTTCGACGCCCGGCTTGGTCAGGGTGTCGACCTTCACGTGGTCCCCGCCTATCTGCTCGGCGAGGAACTGCAGGGGGTAGAACGACGCCGTGACGTGCAGTTTTCCGTCCGCCGTGCCCGCCGCGCCGGCCGTGCCGGAGCAGGCGGTGAGGGCGGTCGCGCCCAGGGCGACGGCGGCGGCGAGGGCGGTCGTGGGTATGAGGCGTCGTACGTTCATGACATCCATTTTCATCAAAGATGGAAACCGTTGTCAAAAACCCTGGTGGGAGGGGTAGCGGGGGCCGCGGAAGGGCATACCCGATTTGAAAGGGGGGGTGCGGGCGCCGGTAACCTGAGGCATTCGCGTTCGTCCTCGTAATGAAGAGAGCACCGTGGCCGCCGACAAGATCGAAACCATCGTCAGCCTGAGCAAGCGCCGTGGCTTCGTTTACCCGTGCAGTGACATCTACGGCGGCTCCAGGGCTGCCTGGGACTACGGCCCGCTCGGTGTCGAGCTCAAGGAGAACATCAAGCGCCAGTGGTGGAAGGCCATGGTCACCGGGCGTGAGGACGTCGTCGGCCTCGACTCCTCCGTGATCCTGGCCCCCGAGGTCTGGGTGGCCTCGGGCCACGTCGCCACGTTCTCCGACCCGCTGACCGAGTGCACCTCCTGTCACAAGCGCCAGCGCGCCGACCACCTGGAAGAGGCGTACGAGGCCAAGCACGGCCGTCTCCCCGAGAACGGCCTGGCCGACATCAACTGCCCGCACTGCGGTGTGAAGGGCCAGTTCACCGAGCCGAAGCAGTTCTCCGGCATGCTGGAGACCCACCTCGGCCCGACCCAGGACACCGGCTCGAAGGCGTACCTGCGCCCCGAGACCGCCCAGGGCATCTTCACCAACTTCGCCATGGTGCAGACCTCGTCGCGCAAGAAGCCCCCGTTCGGCATCGCGCAGATGGGCAAGTCCTTCCGCAACGAGATCACGCCCGGCAACTTCATCTTCCGCACCCGCGAGTTCGAGCAGATGGAGATGGAGTTCTTCGTCAAGCCGGGCGAGGACGACCAGTGGCAGGAATACTGGATGCAGGAGCGGTGGAACTGGTACCGCGGCCTGGGTCTCCGTGAGGAGAACATGCGCTGGTACGACCACCCGGCGGAGAAGCTGTCCCACTACTCGAAGCGCACCGCCGACATCGAGTACCGCTTCAACTTCGGCGGCAGCGAGTTCTCCGAGCTGGAGGGCGTGGCCAACCGCACCGACTACGACCTGAAGGCGCACTCCGCGGCCTCCGGCACCGACCTGGTCTACTACGACCAGGAGGCCCAGGAGAAGTACACCCCGTACGTCATCGAGCCGGCGGCCGGCGTCAACCGCGCCATGCTCGCCTTCATGCTCGACGCGTACATCGAGGACGAGGCCCCCAACGCCAAGGGCGCCATGGAGAAGCGCACGGTCATGCGCTTCGACCCGCGCCTCGCGCCGGTCAAGGTCGCCGTCCTCCCGCTCTCGCGCAACGCGAACCTGTCGCCGAAGGCCAAGGGCCTCGCCGCCGACCTGCGCAAGAACTGGAACATCGAGTTCGACGACGCGGGCGCCATCGGCCGCCGCTACCGCCGCCAGGACGAGATCGGTACGCCGTTCTGCGTCACCGTCGACTTCGACACCCTCGACGACAACGCGGTGACCGTGCGCGAGCGCGACACCATGAAGCAGGAGCGCGTCTCCCTGGACCAGATCCAGAGCTACCTCGGCAGCCGTCTGCTCGGCTGCTAGTTCCCGCTCGAAAGGCCGGTGGCCCGGTGCGCGATCCGCGCACCGGGCCACCGGTCTTCGTGCATCCGCTCCGGGCGACGTCAGGCCGCGGAGCCCTCCGCGGCCGCGGCAGCCGCGGCAGCCGCGCGCTTCTCGCCCTCCGCCTTGGTGCGCTTGACGAAGCGGACCGTCCAGAGGGCCAGGCCGCCGAGCGTCCCGTAGATCAGGAACGGGCTGAGGGTCACCATGGTGGAGGTGTCCAGCAGGTACGACAGGGCGACCCGGACCGCCGCCTCGATGAGGTAGACCACGCCCCACACCAGGGTCATGCGGCGCTGGGCGTTGCGGAAGCCCTCGTACTGCCACAGGCCGTTGTAGTAGGCCACGCCCGCCGGGGTGCCGTCCGTGCCGAACTTGCGGCCGAAGTAGAACATCAGCGGACGCGGCGCGAGCAGCGTGGCCAGGCACAGCAGGCCGAACAGCCCGGTCACGGCGGAGTCCTTGACCAGCAGGGCCCGGGCGGACTGGGCTCCGACGAGCGAGACCACGGCGGTGATCGCGAGGAACACCAGCGCGATGATGGCGAACTCGTCGAGCTTGCGCCGCCAGGCCACCATGATGACGGTGTCGAGCACCGGCCAGACGCCGCTGACCAGCAGCGCCGAGGCCTCGCTCCAGCCGTGGTCCTCGGTGAGGATGTTGAAGGTGAGGATCGGCGCGACCACGCTGAAGACGATGGTGACGATCAAGCCGATCGCGGCGGCCCCGCCGGACCGTGCGGGTGGCGTCGACGGCTGTACTGCTGCTGTGGACAAGGGGTCCCCCTGGACGTACCTGATGAGTGCGGTAAGGGGACCGTAAGGAAACGTCACTGACATGTACAAGCCGACATGCCCCAAAATGATCGCCAAGCTGTCCGGAAGGAATGATTCCGGTCAACTGGGCCCGTGGCGGTGCCCGTTCAGGGGCGCAGACCCCGGATGAGTAGCGCCGTGACGGCCTCGAACTCCGTGAGGATGGTGGGGGAGAGCCAGTCCGCCACGTACTGCGGGTCGTGGAACCGGCCCGTGGCGTCGAAGACGGCGCGGGCGGCCGCCGGGACGTCGGGCGCGTCCAGGGTGCCGGCGGCCACGCCTTCGGCGATGATCCGCGTCAGCTGGTCGATCAGCTCGCCGAGGTGCGCGTCGACCACCCCGCTGTTCTCGCCGAGCAGCACCGTGTACGTCGCGAACAGCTCGGGGTCGTCGCCCGCCTTGTGCCGCTTGGCCTCGAAGAGGGCCCCCAGCCAGGCCTCCAGCTTGGAGGGCGCGGGCTCCCCGGGCGCCGAGGCGATCTTCTCCAGCATGACCACGCTCTTGGCGAGCCAGCGGTCCGTGACCGCCTCGCGCAGCGCCGCCTTCGAGGGGAAGTGCCGGTAGACGCTGCCGTGGCTCACGCCCAGGGCGCGCGCGACGTCCACGACGGTCGCCTTGGTGGGGCCGAAGCGGCGCAGTACCTCCTCGGTGGTTTCGAGGATGCGCTCGGGGGTCAGGGGCTCGGCGGCAGCGGAGGGCATGGGTACGACCGTACCGCCAGCTCAGTGCTCGCTGTCGAGGTGGGCCATCTGCGCCGCCGGGTAGCGCTCGCCGGCGGCCGCTCCCGCGGGGACGGCCTCCTCGATGGCGGCGAGGTCGGCGGCGGTCAGCTCCACCCGCATGGCACCCAGTGCCTCGGTGAGGCGGTCCCGGCGTCGGGCGCCGACCAGCGGCACGATGTCCTCGCCCCGCGCGAGCACCCAGGCGATGGCGGTCTGCGCGACGGTGACCCCCTTCTCCTCCGCGACCTTGCGCAGGGCCTCGACCAGGTCGAGGTTGCGGTGCAGGTTGTCGCCCTGGAAGCGGGGGCTCATCCCGCGGAAGTCGCCGGGGGCCAGGGCGCGGTCACGGGTGAAGTGCCCGCTGATCAGGCCGCGGGAGAGCACCCCGTACGCCGTGACACCGATGCCGAGCTCGCGGGCGGTCGGCAGGATCTCGTCCTCGATGCCGCGCGAGATCAGGGAGTACTCGATCTGGAGGTCCGAGATCGGGGCGACGGCAGCGGCCCGGCGCAGGGTGTCCGCGCCGACCTCCGAGAGGCCGATGTGCCGGACGTGCCCGGCCTGGACGGCCTCGGCGATGGCGCCGACCGTCTCCTCGATCGGGACGTTCTCGTCGACCCGGGCGATCCGGTAGATGTCGATGTGGTCCCGGCCGAGCCGCTGGAGCGAGTAGGCCAGGAAGTTCTTCACGGCCTCGGGCCGGCCGTCGTAGCCGGTGAAGCCGCCCTCGACCGTGCGCAGCGCACCGAACTTGACGCTGGTCAGCGCCTGCTCGCGGGCCGCCGTCGGCGCCGTGCGCAGGGCCTCGTTGATCAGCAGTTCGTTGTGGCCCATGCCGTAGAAGTCGCCCGTGTCGAGCAGCGTGTTCGCGCCCTCCGGGGCGGCCTCCAGGTAGGCGTGGATGGTCGCGAGGGACTCGGCCCGGTCGGCCTCGCCGTAGAGGGCGGACATGCCCATGCAGCCCAGCCCCAGGGAGAAGACGGCGGGGCCGGTGGCGCCCAGCCGGCGGGTGGTGGCGGTGGTGGCGGTGGTGGCGGTGGTGTTCTCGTTCGTCGTCATGGAACGAGAATGGCATGACGGATGACAGATTTCAATATCTGTCATCCGCAAGTGTGAGGGGCCGGCCCTGGAAGGGAGTGGACACACGAGTGCGGCCGGACCCGGCAAGGGGGTCCGGCCGCACGGGAACGCGCTCGTCGCGGGAGGTCAGCCCGCCGGGGCCGGGCCCGCCGCAGGGGGCATCCCGCCGTCCATCCGGGGGCCGGGGCCCGGGCCGGAGGCCTGTCCCGTCGGGGGAGCGGAAGGTGCCGCGGAGGACGGTTCGAAGGACTGCGCCGTGCGCAGTGCCGTGGCGTGGGCCCACGGGCCGGTGGTGACCGCCCCCACCACGAGGACCAGGAACGCGCAGCCGGTGATGATCCACCAGGCCGGCCGGGTCGCCGTCGCGAAGTCCGCGCCGCCCGCCGTGCCGGCCGCCAGCACCGCCCCGATCACGGCCACGCCCAGCGCCCCGCCGGTCTGCCGGCTGGTGGAGGCCACCGCGGCCGCCACCCCCGCCTGGGCGCGCGGCATCCCGGACACCGCCGTATTGGTGATCGGCGCGTTGACCAGCCCGAAGCCGATGCCGAAGAGCACGTACCCGGTGAACATCAACGGCGTGGAGGTCTCCGCCGAGAACGCCGCGAACAGCAGCCCGCTCGCCCCCATGGCCACCCCCGAGATCAGCAGCGACGGCCGCGGCCCGTGGCTGGCGACCAGCCGCCCCGACACCGGCGCGCACAGGAAGGCGAACGCGGCCATCGGCAGCATGTGCAGCCCGGCGTCCAGGGCGTCCAGCCCCCGCACCTCCTGGAGGTACAGGGTGGTCAGGAAGAGGAAGCCGGACAGCGAGGCGAAGGTGCTCACCGCGATCACGGTCGCCCCGCTGAAGGGGGCGCTGCGGAAGAACCGGGGGTCGATGAGCGGGTCCGCCCGGCGGGACTCGTAGTACAGGAGCCCGGCCAGCGCGGCCGCCGCGCCCAGCGCGCACCCGAGGATCGGCGGCGAGCTCCAGCCCTCGGCCGGCGCCTCGATGATCGCGTACGTCACCCCGCCCAGCAGCACCATCACCAGCAGCTGCCCCACCGGGTCCGCCCGGCGCGGCCGCTCGGACCGGGACTCGGGGACGTGCCGCAGGGTCAGCACCAGGGCGAGCAGCCC
Organism: Streptomyces sp. NPDC004126; assembly: GCF_050275515.1. Lineage (NCBI taxonomy): Bacteria > Bacillati > Actinomycetota > Actinomycetes > Kitasatosporales > Streptomycetaceae > Streptomyces > Streptomyces sp. NPDC004126. The sequence goes on from NZ_JBNNPF010000022.1 coordinate 20,802, forward strand.
CACCGGCACGTTGACCCAGAAGATGGACCGCCACCCCACGGAGTCCACCAGCAGCCCGCCGACGAGCGGGCCGGCGGCCATCGAGATGCCGACCACCGCGCCCCAGACGCCGATGGCCCGGGCGCGTTCCTTCGGGTCGGTGAAGGTGTTGGTGATGATCGACATGGCGACGGGGTTGAGCATCGCCCCGCCGACGGCCTGGATCATCCGGAAGGCGATCAGCCATTCCAGGCCGGGCGCCAGCGAGCACAGCACCGACCCCGCCGTGAAGAGGACCAGCCCCCAGGCGAACACCCTGCGGCGCCCGATCCGGTCGGCGGTGGACCCGGCCAGTATCAGCAGCGAGGCGATGACCAGGGTGTAGGCGTCGATGGTCCACTGCATGCCCGAGACCGAGGCGTGGAACTCGCGGCGCATCGCGGGCAGCGCCACGTTCAGGACGGTGTTGTCCAGGCTGACGATCAGCAGGCTCATGCAGCAGATCGCCAGCACCAGCAGGCGGTGCCTGCGGCTCATGTGATCCACGACACTCGTGTGATGCATACCGCCGATAGTACGGCTAACTAACGAACGCCGCTTGGGCGAGAATGGAGGGATGAGCACGCTCCCCCCGCCCCTCGCGATCGGCCCGCACACCGTGCAGCCCCCCGTGGTGCTGGCGCCCATGGCCGGCATCACCAACGCCCCGTTCCGTACGCTCTGCCGCGAGTTCTCGGGCGGCAAGGGGCTGTTCGTGAGCGAGATGATCACGACACGCGCCCTGGTCGAGCGCAACGAGAAGACCATGCAGCTGATCCACTTCGACGCGACGGAAAAGCCGCGCTCGATTCAGCTGTACGGGGTGGACCCGGTGACCGTCGGCAAGGCCGTCCGCATGATCGTGGAAGAGGACCGCGCCGACCACATCGACCTCAACTTCGGCTGTCCGGTCCCCAAGGTCACCCGCAAGGGCGGCGGCTCGGCCCTGCCCTACAAGCGCAACCTGCTGCGCGCGATCCTGCGCGAGGCGGTCGCGGGCGCCGGCGGCCTGCCGGTGACGATGAAGATGCGCAAGGGCATCACCGACGAGCACCTCACCTACCTCGACGCCGGCCGGATCGCCGTCGAGGAGGGGATCACCGCCATCGCCCTGCACGGGCGCACCACCGCCCAGCACTACGGCGGCACCGCCGACTGGGAGGCCATCGCCCGGCTCAAGGAGCACGTCCCGGAGATCCCGGTGCTCGGCAACGGCGACATCTGGTGCGCCGAGGACGCGCTGCGCATGGTCCGCGAGACCGGCTGCGACGGCGTGGTGGTCGGACGCGGCTGCCTGGGGCGGCCCTGGCTGTTCAACGACCTGGTCGCCGCCTTCGAGGGCCGCCCCGAGGACTTCCACAAGCCGAACCTGCGGGAGGTCGCGGCCACGATGCTGCGGCACGCGCAGCTGCTGGGGGAGTGGATCGGCGACGAGGCGCGCGGTGTGATCGATTTCCGTAAGCACGTCGCCTGGTACCTCAAGGGCTTCGCCGTCGGTTCCGAGATGCGGGGCAAGCTCGCCGTCACCTCCTCCCTGGCCGAACTGGATGCTCATCTGAGCGAGCTGGACCTGGACCAGCCCTGGCCCGACGGTGCGGACGGCCCGCGGGGCAGGACGTCCGGAAACAACCGAGTTGTCCTGCCGGACGGCTGGCTGAAGGATCCCTACGACTGTGCCGGTGTGAGCGAGGACGCCGAGCTGGACACGTCCGGAGGCTGAGAAATCGCCCTCCGTGCCGCGTGATATACGCCACGCATGGGAGAGGTTTCGCTCAGATGAGCGCGTAAGTCACGGGTAAGACTTTCAAAGGGTGGCACTGGGTGCCACCCTTTGTTCGTTCAAGAGTTGAACGCAAATGTATCGATGATCGCTCATCCGAGCGGGATCAAGCCTCAAACGACCACTCGGGCTTCGGCTTCTGAAGGCTCTTCGTACGATCACATTACTCATCGGTTACTTTCGATACGGTGGCGCACGGGTGGTTACAGCCTCATGACCGCCAAGTGGACGTACCGATAAGCCTTCGATCTGGGTATGTTCCTGGCCGTCAGGGCAGCCACCCGAGTCCTCGAGGAGTCGAGACCCGTGTCGGAAAACAAAGATCAGAAGTTCGTCTACGACTTCACCGAGGGCAACCGGGACCTCAAGGACCTTCTCGGCGGCAAGGGGGCCAACCTCGCCGAGATGACCAACCTGGGTCTCCCCGTCCCTCCCGGCTTCACCATCACCACCGAGGCCTGCAAGGTCTACCTCGACAGCGGTTCGGCCCCGGCCGAGCTCCGCGACGAGGTCAGCGCGCACCTCGCCGCCCTCGAGGCGAAGATGGGCAAGAAGCTCGGCCAGTCGGACGACCCGCTGCTGGTCTCCGTCCGCTCCGGAGCCAAGTTCTCCATGCCGGGCATGATGGACACGGTCCTCAACATCGGCCTCTCCGACGAGTCCGTCGTGGGCCTCGCCGCCCAGGCCGACAACGAGCGCTTCGCGTGGGACTCGTACCGCCGCCTCATCCAGATGTTCGGCAAGACCGTCCTCGGCGTCGAGGGCGAGCTCTTCGAGGACGCCCTCGACGAGGCCAAGGCCGCCAAGAAGGTCACCGTCGACACCGACCTCGACGCCGCCGACCTCAAGAAGCTGGTCAAGGTCTTCAAGAAGATCGTCTCCAAGGAGGCCGGCCGGGAGTTCCCGCAGGACGCCCGCGAGCAGCTCGACCTCGCCGTCGAGGCCGTCTTCAACTCCTGGAACACCGACCGCGCGAAGCTCTACCGCCGCCAGGAGCGCATCCCGAGCGACCTGGGCACCGCGGTCAACGTCTGCTCCATGGTCTTCGGCAACCTCGGCCCCGACTCGGGCACCGGCGTCGCCTTCACCCGCGACCCCGCCAGCGGCCACGCCGGCGTCTACGGCGACTACCTCCAGAACGCCCAGGGCGAGGACGTCGTCGCGGGCATCCGCAACACGGTCCCGCTCGCGGACCTGGAGGCCATCGACAAGGCCTCGTACGACCAGCTCATGGCGATCATGACGACGCTGGAGACCCACTACAAGGACCTCTGCGACATCGAGTTCACCATCGAGCGCGGTCAGCTGTGGATGCTCCAGACCCGTGTCGGCAAGCGCACCGCCGGCGCCGCCTTCCGCATCGCCACCCAGCTCGTCGACCAGGGCCTGATCTCCGAGGCCGAGGCGCTCCAGCGCGTCACCGGCCACCAGCTGGCCCAGCTGATGTTCCCGCGCTTCGACGAGGGCGCGAAGACCACCATGCTGGGCCGCGGCATCGCCGCCTCCCCGGGCGCGGCGGTCGGCAAGGCCGTCTTCGACTCGTACACGGCCGTCAAGTGGTCCCGCTCCGGCGAGAAGGTCATCCTGATCCGCCGCGAGACCAACCCCGACGACCTCGACGGCATGATCGCCTCCGAGGGCATCCTGACCTCGCGCGGCGGCAAGACCTCGCACGCCGCCGTCGTGGCCCGCGGCATGGGCAAGACCTGCGTCTGCGGCGCCGAGGAGCTCGACGTCGACACCAAGCGGCGCCGGATGACGGTCGGCGAGACGGTCATCGAAGAGGGCGACGTCGTCTCCATCGACGGCTCCACCGGCAAGGTGTACCTCGGTGAGGTACCCGTCGTGCCGTCCCCGGTCGTCGAGTACTTCGAGGGCCGCATGCACGCCGGCGCCGACGACGCCGACGAGCTGGTCGCCGCCGTGCACCGGATCATGGCGTACGCGGACCGCGTCCGCCGCCTGCGGGTCCGCGCCAACGCCGACAACGCCGAGGACGCGCTGCGCGCCCGCCGCTTCGGCGCCCAGGGCATCGGCCTGTGCCGCACCGAGCACATGTTCCTCGGCGAGCGCCGCGAGATGGTCGAGCGCCTGATCCTCGCGGACACCGACGGCGAGCGCGAGGAGGCACTCAGTGCCCTCCTGCCGCTGCAGAAGCAGGACTTCATCGAGCTGTTCGAGGCGATGGACGGCCTGCCCGTCACCGTCCGCCTGCTCGACCCGCCGCTGCACGAGTTCCTGCCCGACATCACCGAGCTGTCGGTGCGCGTCGCCCTCGCCGAGTCCCGCAAGGACGCCAACGAGAACGACCTGCGCCTGCTCCAGGCCGTGCACAAGCTGCACGAGCAGAACCCGATGCTGGGTCTGCGCGGCGTCCGCCTCGGCCTGGTCATCCCCGGCCTGTTCGCCATGCAGGTCCGGGCGATCGCCGAGGCAGCGGCCGAGCGCAAGAACGCCAAGGGCGACCCGCGCGCCGAGATCATGGTCCCGCTGGTGGGCACCGTCCAGGAGCTGGAGATCGTCCGCGAGGAGGCCGACGCGATCATCGCCGAGGTCGAGGCCGCCACCGGCACCAGCCTCAAGCTCTCGGTCGGCACGATGATCGAGCTGCCGCGCGCCGCGCTGACCGCCGACCAGATCGCCGAGGCCGCGCAGTTCTTCTCCTTCGGCACGAACGACCTGACCCAGACGGTGTGGGGCTTCTCCCGCGACGATGTCGAGGCCAGCTTCTTCACGGCCTACCTGGAGAAGGGCATCTTCGGGGTCTCGCCCTTCGAGACCATCGACAGGGACGGCGTCGGCTCCCTCGTGCGCCACGCGGCCAAGCTGGGCCGGGCCACCCGCCCCGACCTCAAGCTCGGCGTCTGCGGCGAGCACGGCGGCGACCCGGAGTCGGTGCACTTCTTCCACGAGGTCGGCCTCGACTACGTCTCCTGCTCGCCGTTCCGGATCCCGGTGGCGCGCCTGGAGGCCGGCCGCGCCGCCGCCGAGGCCAAGGGCTCCGACAGCCGCTGAGACCCTCCAGGGGCCCTTCGGGGCCCTGCTCGGGCCCGTGAGGGCCCCGGGGCTCCCCGAGCCCCCACCGACTGCGCCCTCCCCCGGTTCCCTGACTGCCGGGGGAGGGCGCATCCCATTTCGGGGGCCGGGGCGCGAGACGGCCCGTATCGCGAAATTTTCAACAATGTCATTACGGCGCCAGGCGGTGGACGGATCCCCACCCGTCCACCGCCTGCCGCCTATCTGCCAGGCACGTCGGCGCTTCCCGGTGCGACCGACCGCCAGGCCCCGCAAAGCCCCCCACGGCCTTCACGGAGCGTTTCGGTCGCACCGGAGTGTGCCTGGCGGAGTACAGGATTTCGCTTGTCACGCCTCTGCCGAAAGGGGTTTCAACTGTGGCCGAAAGGGCGTGGTGACCACGTGTGACGGCATGCATACTCATGGGGCGGGGGGATTGCGGTTGCACAGGTGGGGGTTCGGTGCTTCGTATCCATTTCACTGGAGTGGACCTGGCACGCGTACGGATGGCAGGGCGTCCCGATGCGTTGTGGGAAACGATTCTTAGTTTTCATCGCTTAAGAGACCGGCGTGACGCCCGGTTCTTCGGCGAATGGCGCACGGAAACCCGGAGCAGGTTGAATGGTGAAACAAGGCTGCTGGGTGCGCTCATACCGGCTCGCGGCTATTTCCCCGATTTCCTGACCCCGGCCGAGGGCCAGTACGGGTGGGACCTCGGGCTCGACGCGCTGCGCGCGCTGCGCCCCGAGCGGCTGCGCCGGGAGCTGTCCCTCGTGGGCGCCGGCGCCGGGACGGGCTTCGGGGCCGCCTTCGGGACCCCGCCGCCGACCCGGCTGCGGGAGTTCATGGACGGCGGCACCAAGCACCTGCCCCGGCTGCTGGGCGAGCTGCGCGCGTACCACCGGGCTGCCGTGGAGCCGTACTGGACCCACATCCAGGCCCAGATAGAGGCCGAGCGGGCGGCACGCGGCCGCGCGCTCCTCGACGGGGGCGCGGACGAGCTGCTCGCCTCCCTGCCGCCGATGCTGCGCTGGCGGGCCCCGGTGCTGGAGTGCGAGTACCCGGTGGACCGGGACGTACGGCTGCGCGGGCGCGGGCTGCTGCTCCAGCCGTCCTTCTTCTGCCGCCGGACGGCCGTGACCCTGCACGACCCGGAACTGCCGCCGGTGCTGGTCTACCCGGCCGCCGCCCAGCTGGCCTCCGCGGCGGCGGGCGGGGAGGCCGCCCGGCCGGCCGAGGAGCAGCGCCAGCGCACCCTGGGCAAGCTGGTCGGCCACACCCGCTCGGTGGTGCTGCGGGCCATCGGCGACGGGGCCACCACCAGTGAACTGGCCCGCCGGGCCGGGGTCTCCCTGGCCTCGGCGAGCCAGCACGCCTGCGTGATGCGCGAGGCGGGCCTGGTGACGACCCTGCGCCACGGCAACGCGGTCCTGCACACGGTGACCCCGCTGGGCGCGGCCCTGCTCAAGGGCGGCGCGGTGGTCTCCTGAAGGATCGGTTCTCCGGACGCGCCGCGGCCCGGCGGGGAGGTCGGCTCCTCCCCGCCGGGCCGGGTGCCCGGGGCGCGGGCGTCAGACGCGGAACGGCCCCGTCACCTCGTAGGTGATGCCGCCGGTCGAGGAGCCGCTCGTACCGCGCTGGCTGCTGAAGTACAGCCGGCTGCCGTCGGGCGAGAAGGCCGGGCCGGTGATCTCCGAGGAGGACTGGCCGGTGATCCGCAGGAAGGGCGCCACCACGTCGTCCGGGGTGATCACGCAGATCTCCATGTTGCCGCCGTCCTCGGCGACGTACAGGTCCCCGTACGTCGACCCGGTGACGTTGTCGACGCCGGTCAGCGGCGCCGCGCCGCCGGGGACCAGGGAGTCGTCGTAGGCCAGCTCGTAGGTGCTGTTCGCCAGGTTGAGCTGCCAGACCCGGTTGTCGCCCTTGGTGGTGAACCACACGGTGTCGCTCGCGTAGTGGCAGCCCTCGCCGCCGTTGAAGTGCTTGGCGCCGGACACCTGGGTGCGGGTCGTGGTCGGGGAGCCGTCCGGGTCCGGCACGTTCTGCCAGCTGAAGGAGCCGGAGGTGCCGCTCCCGGCGACCATGACCTGGAGCGTGCCGGCGGACAGGTTGCCCCAGGTGGTGGGCACGAAGCGGTAGAAGCAGCCGTTCGTCTCGTCCTCGGTCAGGTAGACCACCTGGCGGACCGGGTCGGCCGCCGCCGCCTCGTGTTTGAAACGGCCCATCGCGGGCCGCTGCACGGCCGCGTTCACCCCGTACGGGTCGGTCTCGTAGACGTAGCCGAGGCTGACCTCCTCGCACGACAGCCAGGTGTTCCACGGGGTCTTGCCGCCCGCGCAGTTCTGCCGGGTGTTCGAGAGGATCCGGTAGGCCCCGGTGACCGTGCCCGAGGAGTTGAACTTCACCGCGCTCGCGCCGCCGCTCGGGTTGATCTCCGAGTTCGACACGTAGATCCAGCCGCTGCCGTCCGCGAAACACGCGCCGCCGTCGGGGGCGCTGTGCCAGGTGTACGAGGTGCCGCTCACCGTCTGCGAGGAGCGGGCTATGACCCGGCTGGTGAACCCGGAGGGGAGCATGATCCCGTTGGCGTCCGCCGCGCCGAGGGCTCCGTAGGGGCCGGCGCCCGGCTGGGCCGGAGCGGCGTACGCGGCCCCGTGGCTGAGGGTTCCGGCGAAGGCGGCGGCGGAGGTGCCGATCACGGCACCGCGCAGGAAGGTACGACGTTCCACGGTCACTCCTGTGGGAGGAGGGCCTCCGCACCCGGCCGGGCGCGGGGTCGCATGCGTGGAGGAACCTAGGGGCGCAGCATGGACGGGACGCCAACTCCCCATGACGCCGGAGCGACCGGTACACGGGCAGTCGTCCCTGCCCGCCGGGCTGCCGGACTCTGCCCTTCCAGCGCATCTGACCTGCGGAAACGAGATACCTGAAAAAAACTTGGCCGGACAGCGATGAGTTCTGCCGGTGCCCCGGGTCTACCCCTTCGACAACGCACCGCGTACCGCGTACCGCGCACCACGCCGCACCAGAGAAGAGGAACCGAGATGACCCAGATGATCTTCGTCAACCTGCCGGTGAAGGACCTGGACGCCGCGAAGGCCTTCTGGGAGAAGCTCGGCTACTCCTTCAACCCGCAGTTCACCGACCAGACCGCCGCCTGCATGGTCGTCAGCGACAGCATCTTCGCGATGCTGCTGACCGAGGAGAAGTTCAAGGAGTTCGCCACCAAGCCGGTGGCCGACGCCTCGAAGACCACCGAGGTCATGGTCGCGCTCAGCGCCGACAGCCGGGAGAAGGTCGACGAGGTCGTCGACGCCGCCCTCGCGGCCGGCGCCGTCGAACCCCGCCCGGTCATGGACCTCGGCTTCATGTACGGCCGCGCCTTCGAGGACCTGGACCACCACGTGTGGGAGTTCGTCTGGATGGACCCGGCCGCGGTCCAGGGCTGATGCCCTACGGGGCGGAGGCGGTCCGCACCTGGTACGTCCGGACCGCCACCTCCTCGTCGTCCAGGCAGCGCCCCGACTCCAGGTCGAAGCGCTGCTTCAGCAGCGGCGAGGCAACGAAGGGCCGCCCCTGCGCACGCCCCACCAGCCCGCGCGACAGGACGTGCGCCCCGGTGAAGGGGTCCTGGTTGCCGATCGCGTACGGGCGCCCCGCGCGGTCGAGGAAGACCGCGGCCTGGCTCCCGTCGGGCAGCAGGGCCGCGACCCCGCGCCCCGGGGTGAGCGCCGACAGCGGGCACACCGTCAGCCAGCCTTCGGCCACCTTCAGTTCCACGGTCATCGGGCCGGTCCTCCAATGGTCAGGACGGCCAGGTCGGGCTTGACCTGGTCGCGCTCGGGAACGAACTTCACGGTCGGGTCGGGCGCGCCGGGCGCGTTGACGAAGGACACGAACCGGCGCAGCCGCTCCGGGTCCGACAGGGTCTCGGCCCACTCGTCGCGGTAGTGCGCCACGTGGTCGGCCATCAGCGCCTCCAGCTCGTCGCACAGCCCCAGCGAGTCGTGCACCACCACGTCCCGCAGGTGGTCCAGGCCGCCCTCCAGCCGGTCCAGCCAGGTGGACGTCCGCTCCAGCCGGTCGGCGGTGCGGATGTAGAACATCAGGAACCGGTCGATGAGCCGCACCAGTTCGGCGTCCGACAGGTCCTGCGCCAGCAGGTCCGCGTGGCGCGGGGTGGCCCCGCCGTTCCCGCCGACGTACAGGTTCCAGCCGCTCGCCGTCGCGATGACCCCGAAGTCCTTGCTCTGCGCCTCCGCGCACTCGCGGGCGCAGCCGGACACCGCCGACTTCAGCTTGTGCGGGGCGCGCAGGCCCCGGTAGCGCAGCTCCAGGTCGATGGCCATCCGGACGCTGTCCTGCACCCCGTAGCGGCACCAGGTCTGCCCCACGCAGGACTTCACCGTCCGAAGGGCCTTGCCGTACGCGTGCCCGGACTCGAAGCCGGCGGCGACCAGCCGCGCCCAGATCCGCGGGAGCTGGTCCACGCTCGCACCGAACAGGTCGATGCGCTGACCGCCCGTGATCTTCGTGTAGAGGCCGAAGTCGCGGGCCACCTCGCCGATCACGATCAGCTTGTCGGGGGTGATCTCACCGCCCGGGATGCGCGGGACGACCGAGTACGAGCCGTTGCGCTGCAGGTTGGCGAGGAAGTGGTCGTTGGTGTCCTGGAGGGCCGCCTGCTCGCCGTCCAGCACGTAGCCGCTGGCACCCAGGGTCGGGGCCAGGGAGGCGATGATCGAGCCGACGGCGGGCTTGCAGACCTCGCAGCCGTCGCCGCCGCGCGCCTCCTCGCGGCCGTGTCCGTCCAGGATGTCCTGGTACGAGGTCAGGCGCCGGGTGCGGACGATCTCGTACAGCTCGGCCCGGGTGTACGGGAAGCAGCCGCACAGCCCCTTGTCGGCGGCCGCCGGCAGCAGCTGCCCGATCACCTTCAGGCAGCTTCCGCAGCCGGTGCCGGCCTTGGTGCACTTCTTGACCTCGGGCAGGGTGGCGCAGGCGGTGATGGCCTTCTTGGTGACGTTGTGGCAGGAGCAGATGACCGCCGTGTCCGGCAGCGCGGACGGGCCGAGCGCGACGGGCGCGCCGGCCCCGGCGGGCAGCACCAGCTGCTCGGGGGCGACCGGCAGGACGCTGCCGGTCAGCGGGCGCAGCAGCCCGTACGAGTCGGCGTCGCCGACCAGCACGCCGCCCAGCAGGACCCCGTCGGGGGAGACGACCAGCTTCTTGTAGACGCCGGAGCGGGAGTCCGACCAGACCACGTCCAGGCTGCCCTCGGCGGTGCCGTGCGCGTCGCCGAAGGAGGCCACGTCCACGCCGAGCAGCTTGAGCTTGGTGGACAGGTCGGCCCCGGTGAACTCCTTCTCCCGGCCCAGCAGGTCCTCGGCGGCGGTCTCGGCCATCTCGTAGCCGGGCGCGACCAGCCCGTAGACGCGGCCGTCGACGGCCTGCGCGCACTCGCCGATGGCGTACACGTGCGGGTCGGAGGTGCGGCAGCGGGCGTCGACGGTGATGCCGCCGCGCTCGCCGACGGCCAGGCCGGCCGCGCGGGCCAGCTGGTCGCGGGGGCGGACCCCGGCCGAGAACACCACCAGCTCGGTCTCGACGGCGGAGCCGTCCGACAGGCTCATCCCGCACACCGAGCCGTCCTCGCCGGTCAGCACCTCCTGCGTGCCGACACCGGTGTGCACGGTCAGCCCCATGGACTCGATGGTGCGCAGCAGGGCGGCCCCGCCGCCCTCGTCCACCTGGACGGGCATCAGGCGCGGGGCGAACTCCACGATGCGGGTGGCGAGCCCGAGCCCCTGGAGGGCGCCGGCCGCCTCCAGTCCGAGCAGGCCGCCGCCGACGACGGCCCCGGCCGACCGGGTCTTGGCGTACTCCTCGATCGCGAGGAGGTCCTCGACGGTGCGGTACACGAAGCAGCCCGGGGCGTCCTTGCCGGGGACGGGCGGCACGAAGGGGTAGCTGCCGGTCGCCAGCACCAGCACGTCGTACGGGACGACCAGCCCGGAGCGGGCGGTGACGGTACGGGCGGCGGTGTCGACGTGCTCGGCGGGGTCGTCGAGGTGCAGCTCGATGCCGTGCTGCTCCATGAAGCCGGCCGGGGTCAGGGAGAGGTCCTCGGGGGTGCTCCCGGAGAAGTACGAGGTGAGGTGGACCCGGTCGTAGGCGGGCCGGGGCTCCTCGCAGAGCACGGTGATCCGGTGCGTCGCGGTGGCCCCGCGCTCGGCGAGGGCCTCCAGGTAGCGCTGGCCGACCATGCCGTGTCCGATGAGCACGATCGCGGGCAGGGGCTCGGGCACGGTCATCAGTGGCCTCCGTCGTCGGTGAGCAGGTGGAACGGGTCGTGCGGGGCGGTCAGGAACTCGTCGCCCTCCCAGGTGCGGGCGAGGGCCCCCACCGTGGAGAGCTCCCCGAGCAGCACCCCGCCGACCAGCCGGTCGCCGCGCAGGACGACCTTGCGGTAGGTGCGGCGGGTGGCGTCCGCGAGGCGGAGCACGTCGTCGCCGGGGAGCGGGACGGGGTCGCCGAACGCGGCGAGGTCGAAGGGGCCGGGGCCGCCGGCCGTGGGGAGGGTGAGGCGGGTGAGGGCGCGGGTGCCGGTGTACTCGGCGTCGTCCCCGCGCAGCACCGCCGCGAGGGCGTCGGCCTGCTCCAGGGCGGGTCCGGCCAGTCCGTACACCCGGCCGTCGTGCTCGGCGCAGTCGCCGACGGCGTGGACGTACGGGTCGCTCGTGCGCAGCCGGCCGTCGACCACGACGCCCTTGCGGACCTCCAGCCCGGCCGCCTGGGCGAGCCCGACGCGCGGACGGACCCCGCAGGCGAGGACGACGACGTCGGCGTCGAGCCGGTACCCGTCGGCCAGCTCCACCCCGGTCACCCGCCGGGGGCCCCGGGCGGGCGCGGTACGGGGGAGCCGGGGGCCGGGCGGGACCCGGCCCGGCGCGCCGCCGTCGGCCCGGCCCGCCGGCGCGGCCGGGAGCCGCGGCTCCGACCCGGTCACGGGGTCCGGGGCGGAGGAGGCCCCGGGCGGCGGGGTGTCCGTCGTGGTCAGGCCCCTGACACGGCACTCGGTGTGGATCTCCACTCCGAGCGCGGTCAGGTGGTCCCGCAGCAGCGCCGAGGCGTCGGCGTCCAGCTGGCGCTCCATCAGGCGCTCCGCCTGCTGGGCGAGGACCACCTGCGCACCCCGCGCGGCCAGCGCACGGGTCGCCGAGACGCCCAGCAGCCCGCCGCCGATCACCACCGCCCGCAGGCCCGGGCGTACGGCCGCCGCGAGGGCCAGGCAGTCGTCCATGGTGCGGAACGCGTGCACGCCCTCGGGGAGTTCCCGCCCGTCGGGGGCGAACAGCCCGCGCAGCGGCGGCAGCACCGGGTTCGATCCGGTGGCCAGCACCAGGGTGTCGTACCGCTCCACCGAACCGTCGTCGCAGTGCACGGCCCGGTCCGCGCGGTCGATCCGCACCGCCCGGACGCCCCGGCGCAGCGCCGGGCCGGGGGCCGGGAGCGCGGTGACCTCGGGGGCGTACCGGCCCGCCAGTACCTCGGCCAGCAGGACCCGGTTGTAGGGGGCGTGGGTTTCCTCCCCGAGTACGGTCACCGCCGCACCGGGGCCCAGCCGCGCAGCGAGCCGCAGGCCCGCCAGGCCGCCGCCGATCACCACCACACGCTGTTCCGAGGTCATGGCACGAGCGTGCGGGCGGGCTGTTTCCCCGCCGCATCGCCCCTGTTACCCGGACGGAACACCGACCTCAGCGCCCGTGCCGGGGGTTCGTGAGGCCGGGAAACCTCAACCTTTGCGCAAGTTTCCGGAGATCGATGGTCCCTGCACCGATGCGGTACCTAGGGTCGTGGCCGTGCCTGACATATCAACGACCATGATCATCGTGCTGTGCGTGGCCGCCGCCGCGGCCGGCTGGATCGACGCGGTGGTCGGCGGTGGCGGACTGCTGCTCCTGCCGGCCCTGCTGCTCGGCCTGCCGACCGCCCAGCCCGCCGCCGTCCTCGGGACCAACAAGGCGGTGGCCATCGTCGGCACCGCCGGAGCGGCCGTCACCTACGCGCGCAAGACCACCGTCGACGTGAAGCTCGCCGTCCGCATCGGGCTGGCCGCGCTCGCCGGGTCGATGGGCGGGGCCGCGCTCGCCGGCGGGATCAGCAAGGACGCCATGCGGCCGCTGATCATGGGGGTGCTGGTGGTGGTCGCCGCCGTGGTCATCTTCAAGCCGGGCTTCGGCGCCGCCCCCGCCGCCTCACCCGTCTCCCGCGGCCGCGTGCTCCTCACCATCGCCCTCGCCGGCCTCGGCATCGGCTGCTACGACGGCCTCATCGGCCCCGGCACCGGCACCTTCCTCGTGCTGGCCCTGACCGCCCTGCTCCACCTCGACCTGGTCACCGCCTCCGCCACGGCCAAGATCGTCAACTGCTGCACCAACGCCGGCGCGCTCGCGATGTTCGCCTACCAGGGCATGGTGTTCTGGCAACTGGCCGCCCTGATGGCGGTCTTCAACCTGGCCGGCGGCATGGTCGGCGCCCGGATGGCCCTGAAGAAGGGCAGCGGCTTCGTCCGCGGCGTACTGCTCACCGTGGTCGGCGCCCTGGTCGTCAAGCTCGGCCTCGAACAGTGGGGCTAGAAGGTCTCACGGCGACGTCCCCGTGAGGTGGGCGAAGACGACCACGTTGCCCTGGTAGCCGGTGCGCGGGGAGAACGCACCGCCACAGGTGATCACCCGCAGCTCCGCGCGCGGCGAGGGCCCGTACACGCGCCGGTCCGGGAACGCCCCGGCGTCGTACACCTCGACCGCGTGCACGGTGAACACGGCCGTCCGCCCGTCCGCCCGGTCGACCTCCACCAGGGCCCCCCGGCGCAGCGCGCCCAGGTGGTAGAAGACCGCCGGGCCGCTGGCGTGGTCGACGTGCCCCGCGATCACCGCGGTGCCGGTCGCACCCGGCGCGGTCCCGTCCCGGTACCAGCCGGCGAGCTCCCGGCGGGCCGGCGGGGGCACTTCGAGGCTGCCGTCGCGGTCCAGGCCCAGCCCGGTCAGCGGGGCGTCCACCCGGATCGACGGGATCCTGATCCGCACGGGCGGCGACCCGGGGAGCGGGTCGATGCTCCCGGGGTAGAGGGGCTGCGCGCTCAGCGCCTCGGCGGCGGAGGGCAGCGGGGGCCGCACGGGCACGGCCGAGCCGCTGCCGATGAGCCAGACGCCGACGCAGACGGCCGCCGCGACCAGCCCGGCCCGCGCCGCGAGCGCCCCGGCGGGGCCCCTCGTGCAGGCTCCGGGGCGTCCGCTCCTCCGGGCCCGGGGGCGTCCCCGCAGACCCGGGAAGCCGCCACGCATGCGCCGTACCCCCTCGTCTCGCCGTTCCTGGTGTGGCCGTCGCCCGTCCCCGCGAACGGGGGGACCTCGCGGGGCGGGCGACGGGGGGCGGTACCGGTCGGACCGCGGCCGCAGCCGCGGTGGGCGCCCGTCAGCTCCGCGTGCCGCTCGCCCGGCGACGCAGGAGCCAGGTACCGCCGACGGCGGCCGCGGCCAGCACTGCCGCTCCCGCCGCGATCTTGGCGGGGTCGGTGGCGGTGGTCGTGCCACCACCCACCCCGGTCCGGACGTGGCCCTGCGGGCCGCGTCCGGTGACGACCAGGTCGCCGGTGGCGAACTTGCCGTTCGCGCAGGTGGCGCCGATTCCGTAGGTGCCCGGCCGCAGGCCCTCGCCGATCCGGAACCGGCCCGTGACCACGTCCTCGCGGCCGCCCGAGGCCAGTTCGAAGCGGCCGCCCGCCACCGTGCTGGCGTCGCCCTCGGCCCGGCTGCCCCGGCCGCAGGCCTTGGTGTGCACGGTGACGGTGGCGCCCGGGGCGGCGGATTCCGGCCGGACCTCCAGCACGGCGAAGTCCCCGGGCGCGAAGGGCGCCATGCCGAGCTCCGCGGCGGCCACCGCCCCGGCGACCGGCCCGGCGAAGGCGACGGCGGTCAGCGCGGTGGCGGTGAGCACGTGGGCGGTGCTGCGGCGCATGGGTACTCCAGGGGACACGGGGTCGTGTTCCGAGGAAAACCGGCCCGCCCGCCCACCGCCTGCCGAGCCTGCGCCGGATCCCGCCGCCGGCGCCCCGCCGGACCACATCCGTGCAGGTCAGGGCCGTGCGGGGGCATCCGTGTCCGCCCACGCCGTCCGGGTGACGTCCGGGTGGCGTCAGGCCGGCGGCAGGGTCACGACGGCTGCCGCGCCCGCCGGCCGGGGGTTCGACAGGGCCACCCCGGCGCCGATCACCTGGGCCTGCCCGAACGCGATCGTCAGCCCCAGCCCGGTGCCCTGGCCCCGCTCCGGCGTCCCCGTCACGAACCGCCGCGGCCCCTCGCGCAGCAGGGCCGGGGGATAACCCGGACCGTCCTGGTCCCGGACGGTCACCGACGTCCCCGACACCGTCACCGTGATCGGGCCGCTCCCGTGCCGCCGGGCGTTGACCAGCAGGTTCGTCAGGATCCGCTCCAGACGCCGGGCATCGGTGCGCACCCGCACCCCGCCCGGCGCACCGGCGGTCCCGTCCGCGCCGACCACCTCCGCCGCCACCCCCGACCGCTCCGCGATCGATGCCACCAGCGGTCCCAGCACGTGCTCCTCCAGCCGCGCCTCCTCCCGGTTGGCGTCCAGCCGGGCCACCTCCAGCAGGTCCTCCGTCAGCGTCCGCAGCGCCGCGACCCGGTCCCGGACCAGCTCCGTCGGCCGCCCGGCGGGCAGCAGCTCGGCCGCCGTGTGCAGGCCCGTCAGCGGGGTGCGCAGCTCGTGCGCCACGTCCGCCGTGAACCGCTGCTCGGCCTCCAGGCGCTGCTGGAGGCTGGCCGCCATGGTGTCCACCGCCGAGGACAGTTCGGCCACCTCGTCCCGGGTCCCCGGCGGCCCCGACGGGCCGATCCGGGCGTCCAGGTCGCCCGCGCTGATCCGCCGGGCGGTCTCGGCGGCCGTCCGCAGGTCCTTGCTGAGCCGGCTGGCCAGCAGTGCCCCGCCGACCGCCGCCAGCGCCACCACGCCCGTCCCGGAGGCGACCAGCTGAGCGTCCAGCTCCTCCAGCTCGGCCTGTTCGGCCGCCAGCGACTGCCGCACCGTCAGCACGTGCCCGCTGCCCACCGGCCGGGCCGCCCACACCGCCGGGTCCGGTCCGGTCAGGTCGAGGTAGGTGGTGCGGCGGCCGTCCAGGGCCGCCCGGCGCAGCTCCGGCGGGGTGGAGGGGCAGTCGACCCGGGCGTCGGCCTCCCCGACCTTGTCGAAGTCGAGCCGGCCGGTGATCTCGTAGATCTGCCGTACGCGGACCAGCTGTTCGACCGCGCTCTTGCGGGCGGCGTCGGACACCTGGCGGGCCCGGGCCTCGTGGATCAGGACGCCGATGGTGACGGCGACCAGCGAGCAGCCGGCCGCCAGCAGGGCGGCGATCTTCCAGCGCAGGCCGAGGGCGCGCAGCCGGCGGCGGAAGTCGGCGGGCGAGGCCGGGAACCGGGCCCTCACGAGGGGTCCCGGGGCTTGGTGTAGCGGCGCTCGTCGTTGACCACCGTCATCCGGGTGCCGTCCCAGTGGTAGCGGACGGCCTGCTCGGAGCCGTCGTCGGGGGCGGTGCGCAGCAGCAGGTCCCCGCCGATGGACTCGGCGGCCATCCGCCGTCCTATGGAGAACAGGATGGGGACGATCCGCTTCCCCCGGGCGGCGTACACGCTGAGCGCGGTGCGGCCGCTCTCGGTGTCGGCGGCGACGACCATCTCCTTCTGCCCGTCCCCGGTCAGGTCGAGGAAGACCGGCGGGCGGATCCCGGCGCGGCCCGGGGTGTTGATCGTCCCCTTGCCGGCGAGGAGCTTCATCCGCTTGTCCGCCTTCACCACGGCCGTCACGTCCACCGCGGCCAGCCCCCCGGGACCGACCTCGGGCCCGTCCGGCAGCGGCGCGGGCGGCGGCTGGCGGGTGCCGGTGGCCACCCCCGGCGCGCGCGGGGAGTCCTCGGACCAGGCCGGCCACAGCGCCTCCGGCTGCGGCTGCGGGGAGACCGGGGCCACCGGCTCGCCCTCGGCGAGTCCGCCGGGTGCGGCGCAGCCCGCCGACGCCGACGCGGCGGCGCAGAGCAGCAGGGCGACGGCGGTGGCGGCGGTGCCGCGGGAGCGGTGGGGAGATCGCGTCATGGGGGGCGGGGTGGGGTCGGGAAACGGACGGAACCAGACGTTATGGGGCGCTCGTCACGGGAGCCGGGAGATTGTGTAACAGCGGTGCGTACGGTGGTGGTGCGCGGTGAAGAGGGGCCTTTGGGCCCGGACGCGCACCGTCCAGTAGTAGTCGAGGGAGGGACCTGTGGCATCGGTCGATCGGCCGGGATCCGGAGCGGGAACCGGGCCGGGCGTGCTGCCGTTCTTCGTGTACGGGACGCTGCGGCCGGGGGAGGTCAACCACGACCTGTTCCTGAAGGGCCGGACGGCGGCCGAGGAGCCCGCCCGGCTGCCGGACGCGGTGCTGTACGAGGGGCCCGGCTACCCGTACGCCGTCGACCGCCCCGGCTCCGCCATAGCCGGGGAGCTGGTCACCGCCGCGCCGGGGGAGTACGCGCGGCTGCTGGTCGCGCTGGACCTGCTGGAGGAGTACGCGGGCCCGGGGCGCCCGGGGAACGTGTACGACCGCGTCGCCCGCGAGGCCGTGCGCCCCGACGGCAGCCGGGTCCGGGCCTGGGTCTACCTGGCGGCCGCCCCGCTGGCCCGCCGCCTCGCGGAGGCGGGCACCGAGATCCCGGGCGGGGACTGGCTGCGGCGCTAGCCTGCGCCGGGCCGGCCGGGCCGGTGGGGGCCGGTCGGCGGGGCAGGTCCGCCGGGTGCGGTCGCGCGCGGGCCGCCCCCGCAACCGATCCCCGGCGGTCAGAGCCCTTCGGCGCCGCGGTTGCGCAGGCGCTGCCCGTACTGCTGGAGCACCCACAGCTCCTGCTGGATCGCCGCGTGCTGCTCCGGCGGGGCCTGCGGGCTCAGCCGGGTCATGGCGCCCTGGATCTCCAGGACCCGCCGGTCGACGGCGCGCAGCCGGACCTGCACGAGCTGGACGCCCGCGTAGACCTCGTCCACCGTCTTGGTGTGGATGGCCTCCACCGCCAGCTCCGTGACCATCGCCCGGACGGTGTCGTTCGGCGCGGCCTCGCGCACCCGGACCAGGTAGTCCTCGGTGCCCTGCGCGGCGCCGCCGGCGTCCTGGATGGCCTGGCGGACCGCCGCGTAGGGCGGGGCGGTGAACTCGTCGATCCCGTACGCGTCGAAGGTGGGGGAGACCAGGGCCGGCCGCTGGAGCGCCAGCTTGAGCAGCTCGCGCTCGGTGCGGTGGGCGGGGCTGCGCAGGTTCAGCGCGGGCCCGCCGCCGACGGCCGCCGGCGGCGCCGCGGGGGCCGGCTCCTGGGGGCGGCCCCGGCCCTGCTGCTGCGGCTGGTTGCCGCGCTCGCGCGCCCAGCGCGCCAGCTGCGCCACCCGCTTGACCACGAACTGCTCGTCCAGGATGCCCAGCATCCCGGCCAGCTGGACGGCCGACTCGTGCTGGATCGAGAGGTCCTTGATGCTGGCGACGACCGGCGCGGCCTCGGCCAGCGCGGCCGCCCGCCCCGCCGGGTTCTCCAGGTTGTGCCGGGCCACGATGTGCCGCAGGGCGAACTCGAACAGCGGAGTGCGGGCGTCCACCAGCCCGGCCACCGCCGCGTCGCCCTGCGCGAGGCGCAGGTCGCAGGGGTCCATGCCGCCCGGGGCGATGGTGATGGAGGTCTCCGCCGCGAACTTCTGGTCGTCCTCGAAGGCCCGCAGCGCGGCCTTCTGCCCGGCGGCGTCGCCGTCGAAGGTGAAGATCACCTCGGCGGTGGCGTTGTCCATCAGCAGCCGCCGCAGGATCTTGATGTGGTCCCCGCCGAAGGCGGTGCCGCAGGTGGCGATGGCGGTGGTGACCCCGGCCAGGTGACAGGCCATGACGTCGGTGTAGCCCTCGACGACCACCGCCCGGGAGGTCTTCGCGATCTCCTTCTTCGCCAGGTCGATGCCGTACAGCACCTGGGACTTCTTGTAGATCGCCGTCTCGGGGGTGTTCAGGTACTTCGGCCCGTTGTCGTCCTCGCGCAGCTTGCGCGCGCCGAAGCCGACCACCTCGCCGCTGATGTCCCGGATCGGCCACATGAGCCGGCCCCGGAAGCGGTCGATGGGCTTGCCGCTGCGGCTGTCCTGGGCCAGCCCGGAGAGGATCAGCTCCTTGTCGGTGAAGCCCTTGCCGCGCAGGAACCGGGTCAGGTGGTCCCAGCCGGCCGGGCTGTAGCCCACGCCGAAGTGCTGGGCCGCCGCCTGGTCGAAGCCGCGCTCCGCCAGGAAGCGGCGGGCGATCTCCGCCTCGGCGCCGCCGAGCTGGTCCGCGTAGAAGAGGGCGGCGGCCTTGTGGGCCTCGACCAGGCGGATCCGCTCGCCGCGGCCGCTGGTGCCGGCGGTGTAGCCGCCCTCCTCGTACCGCAGGGTGATGCCGGCCTGCCCCGCCAGCCGCTCGACCGCCTCCGAGAAGGAGAGGTGGTCGATCTTCATGATGAAGTCGAGGGTGTCCCCGCCGGCCTGGCAGCCGAAGCAGTGGTAGAAGCCCTTGCTGGGGCTGACCTGGAAGGACGGGGACTTCTCGTCGTGGAAGGGGCACAGGCCCTTGAGGTTGCCGCCGCCGGCGTTGCGCAGCTGGAGGTACTCCGAGACCACGGCGTCGATCGGGACCGCGTCCCGTACCGCCTTCACGTCGTCGTCGTTGATCCGTCCTGCCACCCGTGAATTCTACGGCCGGGCGGCGGCAAACCCGTCAGGCCCCCTCCGCCGCCACCAGCGACTCAAGCGGAACCGAGGGATCCGCCAGTCGTTCGCGGTCCACCGGCGCCTTCGACCTGATCAGGGCCTGGATGGGCTCGACGACGTCCCACACGTTCACGTTCATTCCGGCCAGCACCCGGCCGTCCGACAGCCAGAACGCGATGAACTCCCGCTTGCCCGCGTCCCCGCGCACCAGCACCTGGTCGTAGCCGCCCGCCGGGGCGTACCCCGAGTACTCCAGGCCCACGTCGTACTGGTCGGAGAAGAAGTACGGCACCCGCTCGTACGAGACCTCCTGCCCCAGCATCGCCCGCGCGGCCGCCGGGCCGCCGTTGAGGGCGTTGGCCCAGTGCTCCACGCGCAGCCGGGCGCCCAGCGCCGGATGGTGGGCGGCGGCCACGTCCCCGACGGCGAACACGTCCGGGTCGGAGGTGCGCAGCGAGGCGTCCACGGCGATGCCGCCGCCGTGCTCCCGGTCCACCAGGGCCAGCCCCGAGGTCTCGGCGAGCGCGGTGCGCGGCGCGGCCCCGATCGCGGCGAGCACCGCGTGCGCCGGGTGCTCCTCCCCGTCGTCGGTGCGGGCGGCCATGACCATGCCGTCCTGGCCGACGATCTCCGTCAGCCGCGCCCCGAAGTGGAACCGCACCCCGTGCTCGGTGTGCAGGTCGGTGAAGAGCCGGCCGACCTCCGGTCCGAGCACCGCGTGCAGCGGCGTGGCCAGCGGCTCGACCACGGTCACCTCGGCGCCGTAGCCGCGCGCCGCCGCCGCGACCTCCAGGCCGATCCAGCCCGCGCCCGCGATCAGCAGGTGGCCGTTGTCCCGGCCCAGCGAGGCCAGCGCCTGGCGCAGCAGATCGGCGTGGGCGAGCCGGCGCAAGTGGTGCACCCCGGCCAGACCGGTGCCCGGGATGTCCAGGCGGCGCGGCTCGGCACCGGTGGCCAGCAGCAGCTTGTCGTAGTGCATCAGGGTGCCGTCGCCCAGGCGCACCGTCTTGGCCTCCCGGTCCAGGTGCACGGCGGGCTGGCCGAGGTGCAGCTCGATGTCGGCGCCCGCGTACCAGGACGGCTTGTGCACGAAGACGCTGTCGCGCTCCTCCTTGCCCAGCAGGTAGCCCTTGGACAGCGGGGGCCGCTCGTAGGGATGGTCGCGCTCGTCGCCGATCAGGATCACCCGGCCCGTGAACCCCTCCGCCCTCAGCGTTTCGGCGGCCTTGGCCCCGGCCAGCCCCGCGCCGACGATGATGAACGTCTGGTTTGCGTCGACCACCTGATGCCTCCTCATAACCTGTCGGCCACTTGCGGCCACCTTGCGAGAGTCCCGCACCCAGCCTGCCCCGTGAAGGGGGAATGGCCCGATCGGCTCACCCTTCGGCGCGCCGCCCGTGCCGGGTGAGGCGTGCGTGCAGTGAACGGGCGGCCGCGTCGGTCAGGCAGGCGATCTGGTCGATGACCGCGCGTTTGCGGGCCTTGTCGTCCGCCGCCGCGTCGAAGATCGCCCGGAACTGCGGGTCCAGGCCCTCCGGGGCGCGGGCGCTGAGCGCCTCCGCCAGTTCGGCCAGGACGATGCGCTGGTCGGCCCGCAGCCGTTCCTGCTCGTCGCGCTGCATCACGTACAGGTCGGCCACCGCCTTGAGGACCGCGCACTCGTTGCGCGCCTCGCGCGGTACGACCAGCTCCGCCGCGTAGCGGGTGAGCCGGCCGGTGCCGTACGCCTCGCGGGTGGCGCCCTCGGCGGCCAGGCAGAACCGGCCGATCAGCTGGCTGGTGGCGTCCTTCAGGCGGGCCTGCGCCACGGCGGAGCCGTCGTAGCCGTGCGGCCACCAGTCCTCCTCCATCAGCCGGTCCAGTGCCTCGCGCAGCTCCTCCGGGGAGGTGTCGGCGGGCACGTAGCGGCCGATCGCGACCTGCCAGATGGCGGCCCGCTCGGGCTCGGCGAAGAGGAGGTTCGGGTCGATGTGCCCGGCGTGCAGCCCGTCCTCGAAGTCGTGCACGGAGTACGCGACGTCGTCCGCCCAGTCCATGACCTGGGCCTCGAAGCACTTGCGGTCGGCGGGCGCGCCCCGCCGGAGCCACTCGAAGACGGGCAGGTCGTCCTCGTAGGCGCCGAACTTCACCGAGTCCGGGTCGGTGGGGTGGCCGCCGCGCGCCCACGGGTACTTGGTGGCCGCGTCCAGGCAGGCGCGGGTCAGGTTGAGGCCGACGCTGACCGGATCGCCGGTGGCCGGGTCGGGCACGAAGCGCTTGGGCTCCAGCCGGGTCAGCAGGCGCAGCGACTGGGCGTTGCCCTCGAAGCCGCCGCAGTCCTTGGCGAACTCGTTGAGCGCCTCCTCGCCGTTGTGTCCGAACGGAGGGTGGCCCATGTCGTGGGAGAGGCAGGCCGCCTCGACCAGGTCCGGATCGCAGCCGAGGGCCGCGCCGAGCTCCCGGCCGACCTGCGCGCACTCCAGGGAGTGCGTCAGCCGGGTGCGGGGGCTGGCGTCCCAGTCGAAGGAACGCGTGCCGGGGGTGACGACCTGGGTCTTCCCGGCCAGGCGGCGCAGCGCGGCCGAGTGCAGCACGCGGGCGCGGTCGCGCTGGAAGGCGGTGCGGCCGGGCCGTTTGTCCGGCTCGGCGGCCCATCGCTCGGTGGCGGCCGGATCGTAGGACTCGTAGGCGGGGACGTGCGCGGTGCCTTCCATGCTGAGACGTTAACCGGAGTCACCGACAATCCGAGCAATCCGAACCTACGCGGCCTTTACGCGGTGGCCAGTTCCGGCTCCCGTGCGCTGCGGGCGAGCGCTTCGTCGTAGCGGTGCAGCACCAGCCGGGCGAGTGCCGGGTGCGCGCCGAGCGGGGCCGCCGCCGGGCCGGTCGCGGCGGCAGCGCTCGCGGACGCGAACCGGCCGGGGGCGGCGAAGTACGAGGCCACGGCCGCCCGGTGGTACCCCCGGGCGGCCAGCGCCCGGACGGCGTCCGGCACGCCCGGCGCGGCCGCCGAGGCGTACGCGGGGACGACGGGGACCCCGCCGAGCCGTTCGGAGAGCAGGTCGGCGGCGCGGCGGGTGTCGGCGGCGGAGTCGGGGTCGAGGGACCCGGCCGAGGCCAGCACGACGGCCGTGCCCGGGGTCCAGCCGGCCTCCAGGAGCCGCTCGAACAGGGCCTCCACGAGCAGCGGGTGGGGGCCGAGCGGGGCGGCGATCCGGATCCGCAGGTGCCCGGCGCGGGCCGCGGCGGCGGGCAGGTCCCGCTTGACGTGGGTGCCGCGTCCGAGCAGCAGCGGCACGAGGACGGCCGCTCCGGCGGTGTCCCGCAGGGTGTCGGCCAGCAGCGGCCGGTTCAGTTCGATGTGGCCGAGGCGGACGTCGAGGGCGGGGCGGAGCTCGCGGACCCGTTCGAGCAGGGCGAGGACGGTGTGCGGGGCGCGCGGGTCGCGGCTGCCGTGGGCCACGGCGACGAGGGTGGGGTGCATGTGGGGACTCCGTGGTGCCGGGCGCGTGGCGGGCGCAGGCCGCTGAGCTGGGTGCCGAGCTGGTCGGTGATCCGCGTCAGCAGCTCGGCCGCGCTGCCGAAGGGGAAGGACTGGGTGGCGGGAGGGTGCACCGGCTCCGTCATGGACCGATCCTGCGGGGCCCGGATTGCGTGGGCGTTGCGCGGGGGTGACGGGTGGTTTCCTGCTGCTCACTCGGTCATTCGTACGAGTGAAAGGCGGGGCGGGTGGAACTGGGGGACGGGGGCGGTTCGTCAATCCGTGCGAAAGACGTGCGAAAGGCGTACGGGACGAGGGGAACCGGTCATGGGGGAGCAGGAGCAGGAGCAGGAGCAGGGGCAGGGGCAGGGGCAGGGGCAGGGGCAGGAGCGGGGGCGGAAGCAGGGACGGGCTCGCCGGTTCGGCGTCGGCCGGTGGAGGACATGGCTGCCGGCGGTGCGGATGGCGCGGGCGGTGCGGACGGTGCGGGGGCGGCGGCGGGCCGTGCAGGCGGTGATGGCGCTGTGCGTGCTGGCCCTCTTGCCCTCGACGTGGACGCACGCCGCGGCCGCCGACCGGCTGCGGACCACCGCCGCCGCGCCCGACGCCGGGGTGGCGGTGGTCTTCGGGGCCGGCCTGTGGAAGGGCCGTCCGACCCCGTACCTGGCGTACCGGCTCGACGCGGCCGTGGAGCTGTACCGGGCGGGCAAGGTGAAGGTGGTCCTGGTGACCGGGGACAACAGCCGCACCGAGTACGACGAGCCGGGCGCGATGCGGACGTACCTCCGGGAGCACGGCATACCCGACGACCGGATCGTCAGCGACTACGCCGGATTCGACACCTGGGACTCCTGCGTGCGGGTCCGCGAGATATTCGGGGTGCGCCGGGCGGTCCTGATCAGCCAGCACTTCCACATCCACCGGGCGGTGGCCCTGTGCCGGGCGGCGGGCGTGGACTCCTACGGCGTCGGCGTGGACGACGAGCACGACTCCACCTGGTACTACGGTGGCGCCCGCGAGGTCCTCGCGGCCGGGAAGGCGGCCCTGGACGCGGCCTTCCGGCCGGAGCCGAGGTTCCTCGGCCCGAAGGAAGAGGGGGTGTCGCGGGTCCTGGCCGCTCTGGCAGACTGACGCCGCGTCGGCGTATGCCGATTAGTCATATACCTATGTGTCTGTCTGCGTCAGGGGTGTGGATCGTGGCTGTGGTGGATCTGAGCGGCAAGGTCGTCGTCATCACCGGTGGGGCCCGCGGCCTGGGAGCGGCGGCCGCGCAGGCGGTCGTCGACGGCGGCGGCCGGGTGCTGATCACCGACCTGCTGGAGGCCGAGGGCGCCGAGACCGCCGCCAAGCTCGGCGACGCGGCCCGCTTCCTGCGGCACGACGTGACCAGCGAGGCCGACTGGACGGCGGTGCTGGAGTACGCGGTCGCCGAGTTCGGCCGGATCGACGGGCTCGTCAACAACGCCGGCATCTCCACCGGCCAGTTCCTGGAGCACGAGAGCGTCGAGCACTTCCGCCAGGTCATCGAGGTCAACCTGGTCGGCGTGTTCATCGGCATCAAGACCGCGATACCCCTGCTGCGGGCGGGTGGCGGCGGATCCGTCGTCAACATCTCCTCCGCGGCCGGCCTCACCGGACTCGCCCTCACCGCCGGGTACGGAGCCTCCAAGTGGGGCGTGCGCGGCCTGTCCAAGATCGGCGCCGTCGAACTCGCCGAGGCGAAGATCCGCGTCAACTCCGTCCACCCCGGCATGACCCTGACCCCGATGACCGCCCCCGTCGGCATCCAGGCCGGCGAGGGCAACTACCCCGGCGCCCCCCTGGGCCGCGTCGGCGTCCCCGAGGAGATCGCGGCCGCCGTCGCCTTCCTCCTCTCCGACGCCGCCGGCTACATGACCGGCGCCGAACTCGCCGTCGACGGCGGCTGGACGGCAGGCCTGACGGTCAAGTACCTCACCGGCCAGTAGGCCGGGCCGCCTACCGGGTCAGACGTGCCAGATCGATCTCGATGCCGAAGGGCACGCTCGTCTTGAGGCGCTCCCGGTGGATACCGGTGGGGACGTAGGTGCGGGTCGTGTCGTCGAGCTCGTACGCGTGGACCACCGGGAGGCCGTGCTCCTCCTCGACGCGCCAGAAGTGCCGGATCCCGGCGCGGGCGTACGTGAAGGGCTTCGTCTCCCGGTCCCGCTCCTGAGACTCCTCGGAGACCACCTCGACGACCAGCGCCACGTCCTCGGGCAGGAAACAGGTCCGGGTCGTAGGCGACGGACGCGGCGATGACATCCGGCTCGGGACGGCTCTCCACGCCCAGCCGGACGGTCATCCGCGCCGCGACCGTGCTCTCCTCCGGGGCCCGATCCTCCAACGCGTCGGCCAGGCGGCGGACGACCCGGGAGTGCCAGGCCCGCTGGGGCGACAGCATGAGGATCAGCGCTCCGTCGTTCAGCTCGGTGTTGCGGGGCGGGTTCGGGATGCGGTCGAGGCCGTCGGCCAGTCCTGACCCGGCCAGCCTAGCCACGCCCGCCGCTGCCGGGGCTGGATCAGGGCCGGATCACCGTGCGGAGCCGAGCCCGGCGGATATCTGCGTGCCCCCGGCCCGCCCGCCGGGCTACGGTCCGGGCCATGCAGCCGACCGCACCACCCCTGGTCCGCGAAGCCCTGCCCGCCCTGACGGCCGAGCTGGTCCGCCTCCTGGAAGAGGAAGGTGAGCCGGACCTCGCCACATGCGCGTACGACCTGCGCCTGTACGCGGAGTGCGGCTGCGGGGACGACTTCTGCCAGAGCATCCGCACCGGCACCCACCAGCAGGGCACCCCCTACGGTCCGGGGGCGCGCTACGTCCACCTCCTCCCCGACCGAGGCATGATCAACCTCGACGTGCTCCACGGCCGGATCGAGTACGTCGAGGTCATCGACCGCCCCGACCTGCGGCTCCCGCCCTCACCGTCACCGCAGGGCCGGGATGAGGGCGAACACCCCCGCCCGTAACGCGGGAGCGCGGCCGGCGTAACACCCCGACCGCACCCTGGGCCGCATGCACAGCTCCCCGGAAGCCACCGCCACCCACTGCCCCTACTGCGCCCTGCAGTGCGGCATGAACCTGCGCCCCGACCCCGCGGGCGACGCGGTGACCGTCGAGGAGCGCACCGGCTTCCCCGTCAACCGGGGCGCGCTGTGCGGCAAGGGCCGCACCGCCCCCGCCGTGCTCTCCTCCCGGGTGCGCCTGACCGAGCCGCTCATCCGCACCCACGCCGGCGGCCCGCTCGTCCCGGCCACCTGGGAGGAGGCCCTCGACGCCGTCGCCGCCGGCCTCGCCCGCACGCGCCGCGCCCACGGCCCCGACGCCGTCGCCGTCTTCGGCGGCGGCGGCCTCACCAACGAGAAGGCCTACTCCCTCGGCAAGTTCGCCCGCGTCGCCCTCGGCACCTCCCAGATCGACTACAACGGCCGCTTCTGCATGTCCTCGGCCGCCGCCGCGCACCAGAAGGCCTTCGGCCTCGACCGCGGACTGCCCTTCCCGCTGGAGGACATCCCCCGCACCGGCTGCGTCGTCCTCGTCGGCTCCAACCCCGCCGAGACCATGCCCCCCTTCGTGCGCTACCTCACCGAACTCAAGGCGAACGGCGGCACCCTGATCGTCGTCGACCCCCGCCGCACCCGCACCGCCGAACTGGCCGACCTGCACCTCGCGCCGCGCCCCGGCACCGACCTCGCCCTCGCCCTCGGCCTGCTGCACCTCGTGGTCGCCGAGGGCCGCACCGACGAGGAGTTCATCGCCGAACGCACCACCGGCTGGGAGGACGCCCGCGCCGCCGCCATGGCCCACTGGCCCGAACTCGTCGAGCGGATCACCGGGATCGCCCTCCCGGAACTCCGGCGCGCCGTCGAACTGTTCTGCACCCCCGCCGCCGCCATGGTCCTCACCGCCCGCGGACCCGAGCAGCAGTCCAAGGGCACCGACACCGTCGGCGCGTGGATCAACCTCTGCCTCGCCACCGGCCGCGCCGGCCGCCCGCACTCCGGCTACGGCTGCCTCACCGGCCAGGGCAACGGCCAGGGCGGCCGCGAACACGGCCAGAAGGCCGACCAGCTTCCCGGCTACCGCAAGCTCGCCGACCCCGCCGCCCGCGCACACGTCGCCCGCGTCTGGGGCGTCGACCCGCAGAGCCTGCCCGGCCCCGGCCGCAGCGCCTACGAACTCCTCGACGCCCTCGGCGGCGACCTCAAGGCCCTCCTCCTCATGGGCTCCAACCCGGTGGTCTCCGCCCCCCGCGCCGCCCACGTCGAAGACCGCATCCGCTCCCTGGACTTCCTGGCCGTCGCCGACGTCGTCCTCTCCGAGACGGCCGCCCTCGCCGACGTCGTCCTGCCCGTCACCCAGTGGGCGGAGGAGACCGGCACCACCACCAACCTGGAGGGCCGCGTCCTGCTGCGCCGCCGCGCCCTCACCCCGCCCCCCGGCGTCCGCGGCGACCTCGACGTCCTGCACGGGCTCGCCGCCCGCCTCGGCGTGGAGAAGGGCTTCCCCACCGACCCCGAAGAGGTCTTCGACGAGCTGCGGCGCGCCTCCGAAGGCGGCCCCGCCGACTACTCCGGCATCTCCTACGCCCGCATCGAAGCCGAACAGGGCGTCTTCTGGCCCTGCCCCGAAGGCTCCCCGGGACAGCCCCGCCTCTTCCTCGACCGCTTCGCCACCGACGACGGCCGCGCCCGCTTCACGCCCGTCTCCCACCGCGACGCCGCCGAGACCCCCGACGCCGACTACCCCCTGCTGCTCACCACCGGCCGGGTCGTCGCCCAGTACCAGTCCGGCGCCCAGACCCGCCGCGTGCCCGAACTCAACGCCGCCGCCCCCGGCCCCTTCGTGGAACTCCACCCGCGCCTCGCCGCCCGCCTCGGCGTCACCGACGGCACCCCCCTCGCCGTCACCTCCCGCCGCGGGCGGGCCGTCGCCCCGGCCCGCGTCACCGACGCCGTCCGCGCCGACACCGTGTTCATGCCGTTCCACTGGTACGGCGAGGGCCGCGCCAACACCCTCACCAACCCGGCCCTGGACCCCGTCTCGCGCATGCCCGAGTTCAAGGTCTGCGCGGTCCGCGTGGAACCCGCGTAACTCCGGTCGGACATGAGTCCGATCCGCATCGGGATTCCCGCCAGGGGGTAACCATCCGTCACGCAGCGGGCTCAGAAAGTGCCCGCACGCCCCTCGTGGCAGCGATGTGTCGTACCCCACACTGAGGTGCGGTGCCACCGTCCTCGGAGCCCTGGAGGTCGCCCCCGTGCAGACCCAGACCCTGACCGTGAACGCGAGCCGCCCCGCCGCAGACGCCTCCGATCCGGATCCCGAGGCCGAGGCCGACACGGTGGAGGACGCCGGCGACGAGGAACCCGAGGTCCTCGAACTCATCGAACCGGCCCCCCCGCAGCGCGGCCGCGACAACGGCGCCGGGACCGGGCCCTCCGCCGACCTCTTCCGCCAGTACCTGCGCGAGATAGGCAGGATCCCGCTGCTCACCGCCGCCGACGAGGTCGAACTCGCCCGGCGCGTGGAAGCGGGACTCTTCGCCGAGGAGAAACTCGCCGGCGCCACCGACCTCGACTCCCAGCTCGCCGTCGACCTCGACAAACTCGTCGTCATGGGCCGGATGGCCAAACGCCGCCTCATCGAGTCGAACCTGCGGCTCGTCGTCTCCGTCGCCAAACGCTACGTCGGCCGCGGACTGACCATGCTCGACCTGGTCCAGGAGGGCAACCTCGGCCTGATCAGGGCCGTCGAGAAGTTCGACTACGCCCGCGGCTACAAGTTCTCCACCTACGCCACCTGGTGGATCCGGCAGGCGATGTCACGGGCCCTCGCCGACCAGGCCCGCACCATCCGCGTCCCCGTCCACGTCGTCGAACTCATCAACCGCGTCGTCCGCGTCCAGCGCCGCATGCTCCAGGAACGCGGCTACGAACCCACCGCCGAAGAAGTCGCCGTCCACCTGGAACTGACGCCCGAGCGGGTCCTGGAAGTGCTCCGCCTCGCCCAGGAGCCCGTCTCCCTGCACGCCCCGGTCGGCGAGGAGGACGACGTCGCCCTCGGCGACCTGATCGAGGACGGCGACGCCGCCTCCCCCATGGAGTCCGCCGCCTTCTTCCTGCTGCGCGAACACCTCGAAGCCGTCCTCTCCACCCTCGGCGAACGCGAACGCAAGGTCGTCCAGCTCCGCTACGGCCTCGCCGACGGCCGCCCCCGCACCCTGGAGGAGATCGGCCGCATCTTCGGCGTCACCCGCGAACGGATCCGCCAGATCGAGTCCAAGACCCTCAACAAGCTGCGCGACCACGCCTTCGCCGACCAGCTGCGCGGCTACCTCGACTGACCCGCGCGAGCCGGGGAACGGGGAAGGGGGCGCCCCCAGGACGCCCCCACCCGCTCACCGCCGGCCGGTCAGTCGACCTCGGCCACCGCCTGCGCGAACTGCGCCGCGTACAGCCGCGCGTACGCGCCCTCCGCCGCCAGCAGCTCCCCGTGCGTGCCCTGCTCCACGATCGAACCGCTCTCCATCACCAGGATCACGTCGGCGTCGCGGATCGTCGACAGCCGGTGCGCGATCACGAAGGACGTACGGCCGTGCGCCAGCCGCGCCATCGCCTTCTGGATCAGCACCTCGGTACGGGTGTCCACCGAACTCGTCGCCTCGTCGAGCACCAGGATCACCGGGTCCGACAGGAACGCCCGCGCGATGGTGATCAGCTGCTTCTCGCCCGCGCTGACACCCGCGCCCTCGTCGTCCAGCACCGTGTCGTAGCCGTCCGGCAGGGTGCGGATGAAACGGTCCGCGTGCGCCGCCCGCGCGGCCTCCTCGATCTCGGCCCGCGTCACCTCGCGGGACGCGCCGTACGCGATGTTCTCCGCGATCGTGCCGCCGAACAGCCAGGTGTCCTGCAGCACCATGCCGATCCCGCCGCGCAGCTCCTCGCGGGTCATCTTCGCGATGTCCACCCCGTCCAGGGCGATCTCCCCGCCCGTGACCTCGTAGAACCGCATCAGCAGGTTGACCAGCGTGGTCTTGCCGGCGCCCGTCGGGCCGACGATGGCGACCGTCTGGCCCGGCTCCACCGTCAGCGAGAGGTTCTCGATGAGCGGCTTGTCCGGCTCGTAGCGGAAGGCCACCTTGTCCAGGGTCACCTGACCGCGCAGCTCCTCGGGACGCTCCGGGACCTCCGCGTCCGGCTCCTGCTCCGGCGCGTCCAGCAGCTCGTACACCCGCTCCGCCGAGGCGACGCCCGACTGCACCAGGTTCGCCATCGACGCCACCTGCGACAGCGGCATCGAGAACTGGCGCGAGTACTGGATGAACGCCTGCACGTCACCGATCGACAGGGTGCCCGAGGCCACCCGCAGACCGCCGACGACCGCGACCAGCACGTAGTTGATGTTCGAGATGAAGAACATCACCGGCTGCATGATGCCGCTGACCAGCTGCGCCTTGAACGAGGCCCGGTACAGCTCCTCGTTCTGCTCGGCGAAGACCGCCGCCGACTCCTTCTGCCGCCCGAAGACCTTCACCAGCGAGTGCCCGGAGTACATCTCCTCGACGTGGGCGTTCAGCGTGCCCGTGGTCTTCCACTGCGCCACGAACTGCGGCTGCGACCTCTTGCCGATCTTCGCCGCGACCACCACCGACACCGGTACGGTCAGCAGCGCGACCAGCGCCAGCAGCGGCGAGATCCAGAACATCATCACCAGCACGCCGACGATCGTCAGCAGCGAGTTCAGCAGCTGTCCCATCGTCTGCTGGAGGGTCTGGCCGATGTTGTCGATGTCGTTCGTCGCCCGGCTCAGCACCTCACCGCGCTTCTGCTGGTCGAAGTACGACAGCGGCAGCCGCGACAGCTTCGCCTGCAGCTCCTCGCGCATCCGGTAGACGGTGCCGTTCATCACGTGGTTCGACAGCCGCGTGGCGACCAGCATCAGCAGGCCCGCCAGGGTGAACACCAGCAGTGCCCACAGCGCCGTCACCCCGACGGCGCCGAAGTCGATGCCCCGCCCGGGAGTGAAGTCGGTGCCGGACAGCATGTCCGCCATGCCGTCCTGGCCCCTGGCGCGCAGCCCGTCCAGCGCCTGCTGCTTGGTCAGGCCGTCCGGCATCTGCCGGCCGACGATCCCCGCGAACACCAGGTCGGTGGCCTCGCCGAGGATCTTCGGCCCGACCACCGCACAGCCGACGCTGCCGACCACGGCCGCGACCATGCCCCACAGCTTGGCCCGGTCCTGCGCCAGCTGGCGCAGCAGCCGCTTTCCGGACCCCTTGAAGTCCAGGGACCGCTGGCCCGGCCCCATCATCATCCGTCCTCCGGGCCCGCTCATGCGGCCTCCGCCTCCGTCAGCTGGGAGAGCACGATCTCCCGGTAGGTCTCGTTGCCGGCCATCAGCTCGTGGTGGCGGCCCTCGCCCACCACCTGGCCCTCGTCGAGGACGATGATCCGGTCGGCGTCGCGGATCGTGGAGACCCGCTGGGCCACGATGACGACCGTCGCGTCCTCGGTCTCCCGGGAGAGCGCCGCGCGCAGCGCCGCGTCCGTCGCGTAGTCCAGGGCCGAGAAGGAGTCGTCGAACAGGTAGATCTCCGGGCGCTGCACGAGCGTGCGGGCGATCGCCAGACGCTGGCGCTGGCCGCCGGAGACGTTCGTCCCGCCCTGGGTGACCGGCGCTTCGAGGCCGCCCTCCAGCTCGGACACGAAGTCCTTGGCCTGGGCCACCTCCAGGGCCCGCCACAGCTCCTCGTCGGTCGCGTCCGGGCGCCCGTAGCGCAGGTTGGAGGCGACCGTCCCGGAGAACAGGTACGGCTTCTGCGGGACCATGCCGACCGTCCGGGCCAGCAGCTCCGGGTCGATCCGGCGCACGTCCTCCCCGTCGACCAGCACGTCACCGCCGGTCGCGTCGAAGAGCCGGGGCACCAGGCCCAGCAGCGTCGACTTGCCGCTGCCGGTGGAGCCGATCACCGCGGTGGTCTCGCCGGGGCGGGCCACCAGGTCCACCCCGCGCAGCACCGGGGCCTCGGCACCCGGGTAGCGGAAGTCGGCGCCGCGCAGCTCCAGCTGCCCCCGCCGGGTGAGCGTACGCACCGGGTCGGCGGGCGGGACCACGCTGGACTCGGTGTCCAGGACCTCCTGGATGCGCTCGGCGCAGACCTCGGCGCGCGGCACCATCATGAACATGAAGGTGGCCATCATCACGGCCATGACGATCTGCATCAGGTAGGCGAGGAAGGCGGTCAGCTGGCCGATCTCCATGCCGCCCCCGTCCACCCGCATCGCACCGAACCAGATGACGGCGACGCTGGAGATGTTCACGACCAGGATGACGACCGGGAACATCAGCGCGAGCAGCTTGCCGGAGGCCAGCGAGACCGCGGTCAGCTCGGAGTTCGCCCGGCGGAAGCGCTCCTCCTCGTAGCCGTCGCGGACGAAGGCGCGGATCACGCGGTTGCCGGTGATCTGCTCGCGCAGCACCCGGTTGACGACGTCGAGGCGTTCCTGCATCAGGCGGAACAGCGGCCGCGTCTTCCAGACGATCGCGCCGACCGAGACGCCCAGCACGGGCACCACCGCGAGCAGGACGCCCGACAGCTTCACGTCGAGCGAGAGGGCCATGGCGATGCCGCCGACGCACATGATCGGCGCCGAGACCATCAGGGTGAAGGTCATCAGCACCAGCATCTGGACCTGCTGGACGTCGTTCGTCGTACGGGTGATCAGCGAGGGGGCGCCGAACTGGCCCAGCTCCCGCGCCGAGAAGCTCTGCACCCGGTCGAAGACGGAGGCGCGGACGTCGCGGCCGAGCGCGGCCGCGGTGCGGGCACCGTAGTAGACGGCCCCGACATTGCAGACGAGCTGGACGAGGGAGACCCCGAGCATCAGCGCGCCGAAGCGCAGGATGTAGCCGGTGTCCCCGTTGATGACACCGTTGTCAATGATGTCCGCGTTGAGGGTGGGCAGGTAGAGGCTCGCACTGGTCTGCAGGAGTTGCAGCAGCACCAGTGCGGCGATGGCTTTCTTGTACGGACCCAGGTGGGTCCGCAGCAGTCGTATGAGCACGCGCAGGCTCCGGTAGGCAAGATCGAGGGGGTTCACTCCATCTTCTGCCAACGGAGTGCCCGAACCCCACCGGATTTCGCAAAGCCCGGTCAAAAGGACCAGGAGCCTGCGGCCCCCGCCCTAGAACCCGAACGCCCCCGGGTGCATCTGCTCCCGCGTGGTGACGTACTGCTGGCGGACGGCCTGCCAGGCCGGGTAGTCCTCGCCCGGCTCGAACACCTGGGCCGGCGGGGCCGGCCACAGCGGCGGGACGTGCGGGGCCAGCGTGCCCTGCCGCACCCCGAGCGCCCAGGCCGCCTGACGGGCCGCGCCCAGCGCCGCGTAGTCCGCCGGAGCAGGCACGACGACCTGCGTCCCGAACAGCCCGGGCGCGGCGGCCTGTACGGCCGGCAGCTCGGCGGCGGCCCCGAGCAGGAACACCCGGCGGATCCCCACGCCCCGGTGCCGCAGCACGTCGAGGGCGTCGACCAGCCCGCACAGCATGCCCTCGAAGGCGGCCCGCGCGAGGTGCTCGGGCTTCATCGAGTCCCGGCGCAGCCCCGAAAGGGTGCCGGCGGTGTGCGGCAGGTTCGGGGTCCGCTCTCCCTCCAGGTACGGCAGGAGCACGAGCCCGTGTGCACCGGGGGTCGACTTCAGCGCGAGCGCGCTCAGCCCCTCCAGGTCGGTGCCCAGCATGTCGGCGGTGCCGCGCAGGGCCCGTACGGCGTTGGAGGTGTTCACCACGGGCAGGTGCATGCCGCTCGCGTCGGCGAGGGAGGTGATCAGGCCGCCCGGGTCCGACAGGGCCTCGTGGTGCACGGCCATCACCGAACCGGAGGCGCCCAGCGAGACCACCGCGTCGCCCGGGCCGATGCCGAGCCCCAGCGCGGCGGCCGTGGTCTCCCCGGTCCCCGCGGAGATCAGCAGGCCCTCGGGGGTCATCCCGGCGGCGTCGGCGGGGCCGAGCACCTCGGGCAGCAGCGCCTGGTGCCCGAGCGCCAGCTCGACCAGGTCGGGACGGTAGGAGCCGGTGGCCGCCGACCAGTACCCGGTGCCCGAGGCGGCGGCCCGGTCGGTGGTGCGGCGCGCGGGCCGGCCGAGCAGCTGCCAGACGAGCCAGTCGTGCGGGGACAGCACCACGGCCACCCTGCGCGCCACCTCGGGTTCGTTGCGGGCCAGCCAGGCGAGCTTCGTGACCGGCTGCGCGGCGTGCGGGACGGCGCCGACGGCGGCCACCCAGGCGGCCTTGCCGCCGAGCGCCCCGATGAGGTCGGCGGCGGCGACCTGGCCGCGCTTGTCGTTGCCGATCATGGCCGGGCGGACCAGCGCGCCCTGCGCGTCCAGCGGCAGCAGGCCGTGCTGCTGCGCGGAGACGCCGATGGCCTGGACGCCTTCCAGCAGCCCGCCCCCGGCGGCTTCGCCGAGGGAGAGCAGCCAGGCCTGCGGATCGGTCTCGTGGGGGACGGTCTCACCGGCGGGCTGCGGATGGGGCGCGTAGCCCTGGCGCAGCACGGCCCCCGTGTCCGTGTCGCAGACGACGATGCGAGTGAAGGTGGAAGAGCTGTCCAGCCCGGCGACTATCCCCATGCGGAGAATTCTGCCGCACGCCGGGCCGGAACCATCCGTCTCAGGTGTTGCTCGTGCCCCACTCGTCATCGGCGCCCTGCCCCCGCTCGCGCAGCGACCGCACGTGCTTCGCCACGGAGTCGGGAACGGCGCCGCCGACCGTGTGGCCCACCGCCGCGAACGCCTTGCCCGCGAACTGCCGTCCGGTGTGCCCGGCGGTCTCGGCGGCGTTGCGCACCGCCGGGTTCTGCGCGATGCGCCGGGCGGACTTCTTCATCTCCTCGTACCGCTCGCGTCCCGCCGCCGCGCCCACCACGTATCCGAGGGCTACTCCGGCGAGGAACGTGACCTTGTAGCGCATGCCTGCCACCCTTCGTTGTCTCGGTGCCCGGCCTGCTGCGATACCGATTGGCGGAGCACCCCCCTGCTTGCGCTAATCTATGACTCGCAACGGGCGCTCGCCCCCCGGCAAGGCCGGAGGTGGGCTGTTCGGTGCACCGCAGCAATCCCCTGTAGCTCAATTGGCAGAGCAGCCGGCTGTTAACCGGCAGGTTACTGGTTCGAGTCCAGTCGGGGGAGCGCGGTCCCCTGTAGCTCAATTGGCAGAGCAGCCGGCTGTTAACCGGCAGGTTACTGGTTCGAGTCCAGTCGGGGGAGCAGTGAAGAGGAGAGGACCCGGGAGGGTCCTCTTTCTTTTTGCCCTGATCCGGGAACCGGGCAGCCCTCGGCGCGGTCTCTCTGAACAAGCGCAGCCGATCATGCGGGGCATCCGAGGCAGGAGATCGTATGAGCGGCTATGCTGCGGCAGACGGCGCGCACACATGTACGCGCCACGCCGTAAAGGGGCGGTAGCTCAGCCGGTTAGAGCAGCGGACTCATAATCCGTCGGCCGTGGGTTCGAGTCCCACCCGCCCCACCGCAAGCCGCAGGTGCAGAAACGATTGCACCTGCGGCTTCGGCGTTCCAGGGGTGGAGTGCGCGGGCGAGTGTGTGGCGTACGTCACGGCAGGGTCGGAGTGGTCGGCCCCGCTGCCGGTCTTCGCCCGTCCGGCGCCGCCCTCCGTCCGGCGCCGGACGGAGGATCAGTCCCAGCCGATTCGACGCTTGTCGGCGGCGGCGGAGTCCCAGCCGATCCCCTGCGGGTCGGCGGCCCGCACCGAGTCCCAGCCGATCTCGCCGGGGGCGGTGGCGGCCTGGACCGAGTCCCAGCCGATGCGGCCGGGACCGGTGGTGACCGCGACGGCGGCGGTGCAGGACAGCAGGGCGGTCAGGCCGGCGGCGGCGATCAGGCGAGCGGTGCGAGACATGTGATCCCCCTGGAACACGAGCGAGCGGCTTCGGCGTGGTGTGGCTGGGACGCGCTGCACCGGTCCGGCCTCTCGGCCCTGGCCTGGGGCGGGGCTCCGTGCCCCGCCGTCCCGGTGAACACCATCCTGCTGGCCCGCGTATAGACGCAGAAGAGGAATCGGATGGCACCAAGGTGACAGGCACCAAGGTGCCGCCGAAGGAAGATCGAAAGAGACTGCCTATGGCCCGACCTGCGCACCTTTAGGATCAAGACAATCGGCGGGAAGTCATCCGTCGTACCGACAGGCCGGGGGGCACAAGCATGCTGGAAGCATTGGGACTTGACACTCTCGTAGAGGCTGTCTACCGGGAGATGCTCGCCGATCCGACCGGCGGCGTGGCCGAATTGGGCGCACGGCTGGGCATGACCGAGGCGGAGGTGCGCGAGGGGCTCGACCGGCTCGTCGACCTCGACCTGCTCACCCCCTCGCGCGACCACGCGGGCGGGCTGCGGGCGGTCAGTCCCGAGGCCGGGCTGGAGCAGATACTGCGCCGCCAGGAAGAGGACCTGATACGCCGGCAGCAAGAGCTGGCAGCCAGCAAGGCGGCGGCGGCCCGCGCCGTCGCGGAGTTCGCGGGCCTGCGGCCCAACACCGAGTCCGACGGCGCGGAACGGCTGGTGGGCCTCGACGCCATCCAGTCCCGGCTGGAGGTCCTCGCCCGGGACCTCAGCGTCGAATGCCTCTCGATCATGCCGGGCGGCGCCCAGTCCCAGGCCAGCCTGGACGCCTCACGGCCGCTGGACGAGGACGCCCTGGGCCGCGGGATCCAGCTGCGCTCGGTCTACCAGGACAGCGTCCGCAACGACCCCGTCACCCTGGCCTACGTGCAGTGGTCGACCGATCTCGGGGGGCAGGTCCGCACCAGCCCGGTGCTGCCGCCCCGCCTGGTGATCTTCGACCGGAAGACCGCCGTGGTCCCCATCGACCCCGCGAACTCCCGGCTCGGCGCCCTCTGCACCACTTCCCCCGGCATCGTCGCCTCCCTGGTCAGCCTCTTCGAGCAGACCTGGGAGCAGGCCGTCCCGCTCGGCGCCGCCCGCGAACAGGCCGCCGAGGACGGGATCACCGCCGGCGAACGCGAACTCCTCAAGCTGCTGGCCTCCGGCCTGACCGACGAGGCCGCCGGCAAGCGGCTCGGGGTCTCCCTGCGCACCGTCCGCCGCCAGATGTCCGCACTGATGGAACGCCTCGACGCCACCAGCCGCTTCGAGGCCGGACTGCGCGCCGCCCAGCGCGGCTGGCTCTGAGACGCGCCGCGGCCGCGGACGCCCGGAGCGGGGCACCCGCGGCCGCGGCCGCCGGACGGTCCGGCTGGACCGGCTAGAAGTTCTCCGTCTCCTCCACCAGATGGCGCAGCACGTCCGTGAGGTCCCCGCGGCGGCCGAAGGCCGTACGCTGCCGCGCGGCCCCCGATCCGTCGCGCAGCAGCCTGCCCAGGGTCTTCGCCGCGTGGTCCAGGTCGCCCACCGCGGCCAGGTCGGGGGCGACCAGGTCGAGCAGCGCCTCCGCCAGGTCGGCCGCCGGCACCTCGGCACCCGTGTACGGGTCCAGGCCGAAGCCCTCCAGGCCGTCGTGCGCCGCCCGCCACCGGGCGAGACGCAGTACGTCGTCCCGCGCGGGCGGATCCGGCCGCCCTTCCGCGATGGCGCGCAGCGCCGACGCCACCAGGGCGCGTCCCAGCTCCGCCTGGAGCACGGCCGTGTCGATGTCCGGGGACATGTCGGGCGCCCGGATCTCGAGCGTGGGCCAGTTCCCGGAGGGACG
This sequence comes from Streptomyces sp. NPDC004126, assembly GCF_050275515.1. NCBI lineage: Bacteria > Bacillati > Actinomycetota > Actinomycetes > Kitasatosporales > Streptomycetaceae > Streptomyces > Streptomyces sp. NPDC004126. The sequence goes on from NZ_JBNNPF010000022.1 coordinate 58,638, forward strand.
GAGGTCCCAATAGACCATCTTGGTGTCCAGGGCCGCACCGGAGCCGAGCAGGGTCTCCACCGAGTGCCGGAAATGGGCCGTGGACGTGAAGTGCGGGGGCGGCCCCGCCGAGGGCCAGCCCGACCAGGCCATCGCCCGCCAGCTGGAGTGCCCGGTGTCCCGGCCGCCCCAGAAGGGGGAATTGGCGGCCAGCGCGATCAGCGTGGGCAGCCATGGTCTGACCCGGTTGGACACGGCCACCGCGGTGTCCACGTCGAGGGTGCCGATGTGGATGTGGCGGCCGCAGCTCACCAGGGTGTCCGTCAGCGCGCCGAACCGCCGGTGCTGCTCCCGCTGGCGCGGCTCGTCGTCGGTCAGGTGCAGGGGCCCCTCCACCGCCACGACGGGCGAGGGAGCGGCCAGCAGCCGGCAGCCGTGCGCACGGGCCGCCGCGGACAGCGCACGCCGCAGGACGGCCAGCTCCTCGCGGAGGGTCACCGCCGAATCCGCGACCGGGGTGGAGATCTCCACCTGGTACCGGGTCCCCTCGGCGTGCAGCTGCTGCGGGAGTCCGGCGGCGGTGGCCAGGACGAGCGGTGCGGCCGGGACCACCCGCAAGGTGGTGGCGTCGACGAGCAGGAACTCCTCCTCGACGCCGACCGTGAGGGGGGTGGGAATGCTGCTCACGGTGGTGCTCGTTGTGCTGTTGCCAGGTTCGATCACTACGCCTCCCTGGACATACGAGTCTTTTCATCATGAGCGGACAGGGGGCGTGGAGGGTACGCCGATTTGGTCAAATGTCTGGTGACAGTGGCGGGTTAGCGGCAAGGCCGGCCACCCTCTGGGGCCCCGGATCCGCGTGGTGAGGGCGTTGCGGGTGTGTGAACGCTCCCCGGTCTCCAGAGCCGCCCCAGCAGGGCCTGGTTAGCATCCCGTGTGACCGGAACCGCCTCCCCGCCCCGACAGAAGCGTCGCGTATTCGCCGACCTGACCCCGCTGCGCACCTCCGCCGACTACCGGCGGCTGTGGGTGGGCGGCACCATCTCCTGGATGGGCCAGGCGATGACCGCCCTCGCGATATCGCTCCAGGTCTACGAGATCACCGGCTCCAGCTTCTCCGTCGGCCTCGTCGGGCTGTTCTCGCTCGTCCCGCTCGTCGCCTTCGGCCTGTACGGCGGCGCCATCGCCGACACCGTCGACCGGCGCAAGCTCGGCCTGCACAGCCAGACCGGGCTCACCGTCCTCTCCGTCGGCCTGGCCGCCGCCGCCCTGCTCGGCTACCACCGGGTCTGGCTGCTCTACACCGTCGTCGCCCTCCAGGCCGTCTGCGGGGCGCTGAACGGACCCGCCCGCTCGGCCATGATCCCGAAACTGCTGCCGCCCGAGCAGCTGCCCGCCGCCAACGCGCTGAACTCCGTCACCATGACCTCCGGCACGATGCTGGGCCCGGTGCTCGGCGGCGTGATCGTCGGCTGGTGGGGCTACCAGGCGGCGTACCTGATCGACGCGGTGACCTTCGTCGCGGCCCTGTACGCCATGTGGCGGCTGCCCTCGATGCTGCCCGAGGGCCGCACGGGCGGGCGGGCCTCGGTGATGGACGGACTGCGCTTCCTGGCGACCACGCCCAACATCCGGATGACCTTCTTCTCCGACATGGCCGCGATGGTCTTCGCGAAGCCGACGGCGCTGTTCCCGGCCGTCGCCGTCCTCTGGTACGGCGGCGACGCCAGGACCGTCGGCCTGCTGGTCGCCGCCCCCGCCGTCGGCGCGCTGCTGGGCGGGCTGTTCTCCGGCTGGCAGGGGCGGATCCGGCGGCACGGGCTGGCGATCCTGCTGTCCGTCGCGGCGTGGGGGCTGGCCATCGCCGTGTTCGGCCTGACCCGCAACCTCTGGCTCGGGCTGTTCTTCCTGGCCCTCGCCGGGTGCGCCGACACCATCTCGATGGTGTTCCGCTCCACGATGATGCAGACCGCCACCCCGGACGGGATGCGGGGCCGGCTCCAGGGCGTGTTCATCGTGGTCGTCGCGGGCGGACCGCGGCTCGGGGACTTCCTGGCCGGCACCGTCGCCGACCTCACCTCCCCGACCGTGGCCATCACGGGCGGCGGGATCACGTGCGTCCTCGTCCTGGCCCTGCTCGCCGCCCGCTGGCGCTCCTTCGCCCGCTACGACGCCCGCACGCCCGAGGCGTAGGGCCGCCCGCCGGGCCGCGGGGAGGGGGAGGGGCAGGCCCGGCGCAGCGGTTCCCCCCCCGGCACCCCCGTGTGAACGGGAGTTGGCGAGTTCGTTGCCGCCGCGCCCCCTGCCCTTCCTTTTTGTTTCGGTCAGGCATATGACAGTTCGGCAGGGTCCCCGTCCGGTCCCGGTCCAGCTCCGAACCCCGAACCGTCCAGGAGGAAGGCCGCATGCGCCTTCGTACGCTCGTCACCACCGCGGTGGCCACCGCAACGCTCACCGGGGCGCTCGCCCCGACGGCCACCGCCGCCGGACAGGCCCCTGCCAAGGTCCCCGCCCAGGGCGCGGCCAAGCCCGCCGCCTGCTCCCCGTACATGTCCGTCGCCGGCTTCTCCGACTCGCTCGACAAGGCCCTGCTCGACGGGAAGCTCGTCGGCGGCATCTCCGGCCTCGCCCTCGACCGGGACGGGAGCGTCGCCGCCGTCTCCGACAAGTCGGCGCTCTACCGCCTGGACGTGGCCCGCGGCAACACCCCCACCGCCAAGGCCACCGCCCGGCTCCCGCTCACCGACGGCGCCGGGAAGACCACCGACTCCGAGGGCGTGGTCGTCGACCGGGACGGCACCTACCTCGTCACCGACGAGACCGCCCCGGTCATCCGCCGCTACAGCCGGACCGGCCAGGTGCTCGCCACCCTGCCCGTCCCGCCCGCCTTCGCCCTCGCGCCCCAGGGCCGGGCCACGGCGAACCAGACCTTCGAGTCGCTCACCCTCCTCCCCGGCGGCCGGACCCTCGTCGCCGGCGTGGAGGGGCCGCTCGCGGGCGACGGCAAGGACGCCGAGGGCCGCACCCTCCAGCGGATCCAGACCTGGGAGCGGCGCGCGAACGGGGAGTTCGTCCTCGGCAGGCAGTACGCCTACCCCGTCGACCCGGGCCACGGCCTCGCCGAGCTCGCGGCGACCCGCGACGGACGGCTGATCGTGCTGGAGCGCGGCTTCACCCGGGAGTTCAAGATCACGGCCAGGCTGTACCTCGCCGACCCGCTCGGGGCGAGCGACACCTCGAAGACGGAGGTGCTGGCCGGGGGCCCGGGACTGCGGACCGCCCGCAAGACGCCGCTCGGCGACTTCGACGGCTGCCTGACGCTGGGCGCCCCCTCGAAGCTGCCGCAGAACCACCCGCTGGTGGACAACATCGAGGGCATGGTCGTCACCGACCAGGAGGGCCACGACGGCCACGGCCGCGTACGGCTGCTGCTGGCCAGCGACGACAACGAGTTCCCGCAGCAGATCACCCGGCTGTACACGGTCGACCTGCGGCTGCCGGCCCGCCGCTTCGGCTGACCCCTCAGGCCGGCGGATCGGCGTCCAGCCGGACCACCTCCGCCGGGCCCGCCCGGAACGCGGCGCACACGGCGTCGGACTCGACCATGTGCGGGGCGGCGTCGTGGGCGTCGAGAGCCGCCTGCGACGCCCACCGCTCGATCAGGACGAAGCGGTCGGGGTCGTCGCTCACCCGGTGCAGGTCGTAGCGCAGGCAGCCCTCCTCGGCCCGGACGACCGGCGCGAGGCGCTGGTACGCCTCCACCTGCTCGGACCCGCGGCCGGGGAGGGTGGTGATCAGGACGACGAGCTGCACGGGCTGTGGCATGCGGCGCAGCGTACGTCCCCAACTCTGGCGGCCGGAAACGGCGTTCGGTGGGTGAGACCGGCGGGCGGGATCAGTCCGGGGGAGGAACGATTCCCCGGGCCACGCCCAGCGCGACCAGGTCCTGCGGCCGGATGCGCAGCTGGTCCGCCGTGGCCGGGGCCTCCTCGACGGGGCGCTTGAGGATGGCGGCCGCCAGCTCCGGGGCGATCACCGAGAAGTAGCTGTCCGGGGTCACCCAGGTGTTCCCGGGCGCGGCCAGGGCCAGCGCCCCGCCGGAGCCGCCCTCCCCGATCAGCAGCGTGGTCACCGGTACGGAGGCCTCCGCGAGCGCCGCGAAGGTGTCGGCGATGGCCGGGCCGGCCCCGGCGTGCTCGGCGGCCGCGTCGTTGGCCGCACCCGGGGTGTCCACCAGGGTGAGCACCGGGATCCCGAGCCGGTCCGCGAGCCGGATCACCCGGGCCGCCGTACGGTAGCCCGCCGGACGGGTGGCCGTGCCGCACTGGGCGGCGTACGCGACCGCCCGCCCCTCGCGCAGCCCGAACCCGCACAGCATCCCCGGGTCGGCGGCCCCGGCCCGGTCCCCGCGCAGCGGCAGCCGCAGCTCGAAGTACGCGTCCAGGTACGCCTGCGCCCGCGGGCGGTCCGGGCGCCGGGCCTGCCGGACGGCGTCCCAGCCGGTCTCCGGGGGCGTCACGCCGGCCAGCGCGGCCGGGGGCTCGACGGCCTCGGCGGCCCGGGGCGCGGCCAGCACCCGCAGCCAGTCCGCCACCGTCCCCGGGAGCTCCGCCGCGGGCACGACGGCGTCGACGTGCCCGGCCCCGTACTGCCCCTCGGCGGTGTACGCCGCCGGATCGGCGTCCGCCGGCCGCACCCGGGACCCGGCGAAGCCGACCTGCGCCCCCGGCAGCGCCAGCACGACATCGGCGCCCGCCCCGAGGGTGGCCCACCCGCCGCCGGTGGTGGGGTCGCGCAGCACCGCGATCTGCGGCAGCCCGGCGGCCCGGGTGAGCACGCACTGCCGCGCCACCCGCTGGAGCTGCGTCAGCGCGAGCATCCCCTCCTGCATCCGCGAGCCGCCGGTCGCGATCAGCGACACCAGCGGCAGCCGCTGCTCCCGAGCGTGCGTGTACGCGGCTTCGAGCCGGTCTCCGGTGCGCTGCCCCAGGGACCCGCCGAGGAAGCCGAACTCGAACGAGATCACGGTCGCCGGCCGCCCCCCGACGAGGGCGGTCCCGACGACCACCGACTCCGCCTCACCGGTCCGCGCGGCCGCCCGCGCCCGCGAGGCGTCGTACCCGGCCCAGCCGATGGGCCCGTCGGCGGGCGACTCCGCGCGCGGGGCGGGGAGTTCGGCGAACGAGTCGGGGTCGATGAGGGCGGCGATGGCGGCACGGGCCGAGAGGCGGGTCGTCACCCGGCCACCCTAGGCGGAGCCCGCTCGCGCGGCCATCCACTACCGGCGGTACGGGGCGGCGGGGGTTGGGGGCGGGATCTCCTTGGGCGGTGGTCGGGGAGGGTTTGGGGGTTTCCCGTCAGTCCCATCGTCCTTCCGGTTCGGGCCGCCCTGTCAAGGGCGCTCCTTCGTCGCGTCGCTTCGCGATCGCCTTCGGCGACCCTTGACAGGCCGACCCGCCCCGGAAAGCCGAAAGACTGCCGGGAAACCCCCAAAAGGAACGGTCACAGGGGGAGACGAGCGAGAAGCGGGCCCGTCGGAGACGAGGCGAGGGGCCGGGGGTCGGCTACCCGCACGAGAGGTTGACCAGAGCGACCTGCGGAGCCTCCAGGCGCAGCAGATCGCTACGCGCTCCTCCCGTCTCAGCGCCCGACGGCCGTCTGGGGCTGATATCCGCACCCGACGACTACAGGGATGCTTTCCTACATCTTTGATACTTTGGGAGGGTGTCTGAGACGACGTACGGAATCGGCGAGGGGCCGGCCGCCAGAGTGAGTCTCTCGCTGCCCGAGGGGACAGCGGAGGCGATTCGCGCGCGTGTGGGCAAGCGCGAGTTCTCGGCATTCGTGACGGCGGCTGTGGAGCGTGAGCTGCGCGGTCAGATCCTCGATGAGTACCTGGCCGACTACGAGCAGCGGCGCGGCCCCCTCTCGGACGAATCCCAGCACGCAGCCCGTCAGGTCTTCGATGAGATCTTCGCGGAGGGCAAGGAATGGCCCGCCGCAAGCTGAGCCGCGAGGGCACCCTCGTTCTGGACAGCGAGGGGCTGTCAAAGCTGCTGAACGATGACGAGCCCGTGGTGTCTCTCGTTGCCGAAGCGCGCAACCGCGGCATGGAAGTCGTGATCAGCGCCTTGACGATCGTTGAGGCAGTGCACGCACGTACCAATAAGACTCGGCTGAACTGGATCCTTTCCGGTGTCCGTGTGATCCCAGTCGGAGAAGAGGAAGCCAGGGCGGCTTCCAGACTGCTGATGGAGGCGGGCCTTCACGGCCACAAGTACGCGATCGATGCGGCTGTGGCGGAGGCCGCCTCGCGGCAACCGCGGCCCGTTGCCCTGCTCACCTCTGATGTCGACGACATGACGAAGCTCTGCGGCAATCGCGTGCACATCATCGGCGTCTGACAGCCCGCCAGTACAGAAGCCACAAGCGGCCGCCGGCCGCTGAGACATCAGGAGCGCGTAGCGATCTGCTGCGCCTGGGGGCCTGACAGGGCGGCCCGGCACGGAAGGACGATGGGACTGACGGGAAACCCCCAAACCCTCCCTGCTTCCGTCCAGGGGAATGCCGCCCCCTACGCCCCGCCCCTACAGCCCCGCCTCCCACACCACCGTCGTGCCGTGCGTGCCCGCTTCCGTGCGGCCGTCGTCGGAGACCGTGAGGCGGACGCGGGAGGGGGTGGCGTCGACCTCGACCTCGATCGACGTGACCTCGGCGCGGCGGTGGGCCGCTGCCAGGGCGCTGCGGAGGGTGGAGAGGAGGGCCGTGGTGACGGGGTCCGGGAGGAGGGCGTCGACGGCGCCCGCGAAGTGGACCGACGGCTGGAAGCCGAGGAGGACGGCGGCTCCGCCGGTTTCGCGGAGCACGCGTCCCCGGAAGGTGGTGGGGGCGTCGCTCGGGGGTTGCTGGAGGGCGAAGATGGCCGTGCGGACCTCCTGGATGGTGGAGTCCAGCTCGTCCACCGCGCGGCCCAGCTCCTCGCCGACCTCGTCCCCGGCCTCGTCGTCGTCGGCAGCGGCGGCGTTGGCCGAGCGCCGCCGCGTGCTCTCCAGCATCATCTCGGTGGCGAACAGCCGCTGCACCACCAGGTCGTGCAGGTCGCGTGCGATGCGGTCGCGGTCCTCGTAGACGGCCAGCTGCTCGCGGTCGTGCTGTGCGTCCGCGAGGACCAGGGCCAGTGCGGCCTGGGAGGCGAACTGGGAGGCCAGCAGCCGGTCCACCGCGTCGTACGGCTGTCCGCCCCGGGCCCTGGGCAGGGCGAGGGTGCCGATCAGCTGTCCGCCGCTCTGCAGCGGCAGCATCATGCTCGGCCCGAAGCGTTCGCGCACGTGGGTGGTCATGCGGGGGTCGGTGGCGGAGTCCTCTATGAAGACGGGTTCCCCGCCCAGAAGTTGGACCAGTACCGGTGAGCCGGGTGCGATGGCGGTGCCGATCAGGTCGCCGGGGTCGCCGTGGGTGGAGGCGGCGACGATCTCCATGCCGCCCTCGGGGGTGGGCTGCAGGACGACGCCGGCCGCCGCGTCCGCGAGCAGCCGGGCGCGTTCGGCCACGCACATCAGGGCGTCGGCCGCGGGCCGGCCCGCCAGCAGGGTGGTGGTGACGGCGGCGGCGCCCTCGATCCAGCGTTCGCGCCGGCGCGCGGTCTCGTACAGCCGGGCGTTGCCGATCGCTATCCCGGCCTGCGAGGCCAGTACGCGCATCAGTGCGAGGTCCTCGTCCGTGAAGGGGCCGCCGCCGCGCTTCTCGGTGAGGTAGAGGTTGCCGAAGACCTCGGTGTGCACCCGGATGGGCACGCCGAGGAAGCTGCGCATGGGCGGGTGGCCGGGCGGGAAGCCGGCCGCGCGGGGGTCCTTCGTGAGGTCGTCGAGCAGGAGTGGCCGGGGGTCGCCGATCAGGGCTCCGAGCACGCCGGCGCGGCCGTCGGGGAGGCGGGGGATCGCGGCCCGTTCGGCTTCGGTCATCCCGGAGGTGAACAGCTGGGTCAGCCGGACGCGCTCGGGGTCGACGACCCCGAGCGCTCCGTACCGGGCCCCGCACAGGTCGGTGGCGGAGTCCACGACGTGCTGGAGGGTGGTGTGCAGCTCCAGTTCGGAGCCGACGCTGAGCACCGCCTCCAGCAGTACCGGGAGGCTGCTCGACGGCGCACCGGCCCCGCCGGAGCCGGAGCCGGAGCCGGCGTCGGTGTCGGCTCCGGCGGGTCCGTCCAGGGTCATCCGGCCAGCGGGTTGAGGACCATGGGGGCGATCTTTCCTTCCAGCATTGCGCCGAGTCCCAGCACGGCGCACACGTCGGGCCGTTCGGCGATGGCGACGGGCATTCCGGTGGAGTCCCGCAGCATCTGGTCGAGGCCCGGCAGCAGGGCGCTGCCGCCCACCATCATGATCCCCCGGTCCGTCAGGTCGGCGACCAGGTCGGGCGGGCAGTCCCGGAGCACCTTGCCGATGCCGTCCAGGACGGCCGTCAGCGGGGTGTGGATGGCGTCCCGGACGGCGGCGGTGTCGACGTGGACGGAGCGGGCGAGTCCGGTGGCCACGTCGAGGCCGTGGATCAGGGTGGAGGGGGGTCCCTCGGGGGTGATGCCGTTGCCGTGGAGGGCCAGCTGGAGGGGGCGTACGGCCTGGCTCGGCAGCATCAGCTCGTGGGTGTGGCGCAGGTGCTGGACCACGGCGTGGTCGATGGCCTCGCCGCCGACGGGGATGCGTTCGGCGGTGACGATCGAGCCGAGGGAGAGGACGGCGATCTGGGTGGCTGCCGCTCCGCACACCATGATCATGGTGGCGGTCGGCTGTTCCACGGGCAGGCCGCAGCCGACGGCGGCGGCGATCAGGGTGTCGACGAGTTCGACGCGCCGGGCGCCGAGGCCGACCATGGTCTCCACGGCCGCCCGCTGGGCGAGCGGGTCGGCGTCGTGCGGGGTGCAGCAGGCGGCGCGCAGCCGGGGCTTGCGGCGCAGGGCGCGGCGCAGCTTCTCGCCGAGCAGGTGACGCAGCATCCGCTGGGCCATCTCGATGTCGACGACGGTGCCGCCGGAGACGGGGCGCACGACGCGGATGTAGTCGGGGGTGCGTCCGGTCATCCGTTCGGCGAAGGTGCCGACGGCGATGAGGGCGCCGGTGCGGGTGTTGACCGCGGCGACGCTGGGCTCGTCGACGACCAGTCCGGCTCCCTTGACGTAGACGCGGGTCCTCGCGGCTCCCAGGTCGACGGCGACGTGGCAACGGCGCAACTGCTCAAGACTGACGGTCACGGCAGATCCTCCCGAGAGCGCTGACGAAGGATGAGACCGGCGGCTGCCGATCGCATTCCATATCTTCTCGGATAAATAGGACATATCGCCCGTTGAAATGCTCCGGGTGGGGCGTGTCGTACGGGTGAGGGGTGCTGCACGGGGGTGGATTTCTGTACCGACAGGCAGCAGCATGCGCGGACCACCCGCGCTACTCACGCGTAACAAGGTAAAGGGGACCCGATGCTGACGCCCCGCCAGAGAATCCTGGCGTTCCTGACGCTCTGCCTCGCACTCCTGGCGCCGTTCCCGGCCCAGGCGGCCGCCGCCCGGGCGGCCGACACGCCGGCCGACACGCCGACCGCCCGCAATCCGGTGGTCTTCGTCCACGGCTACAACGCCGACCCGGGGGTCTGGGGTTCCCTGCGCGAGGACCTGAGGGCCGACGGGTACGCCGACTCGCAGCTCTTCTCCTTCGGCTACGACACCCACCAGTCCGTCAACGAGATGCTCTCCGGCCGCCTCGCCGCCTACGTGGACCAGGTGCGGCAGCAGACCGGCGCCGCGCGCGTGGACGTCGTGGGGCACTCCTTCGGATCGCTCGTCAGCCGCTGGTACGTCAAATACGGCGGCGGCGCCGCGGCCGTGGACCACTGGGTCTCGCTGGCCGGCCCCAACCACGGCACGTCCACCGCCTGGGCGTGCGCCCTGTGGGATCAGGCGTGCCGCGACATGACGCCGGGGTCGTACGTGGTGAAGAACCTGGCGGCGGGCGACGAGACGCCGGGCGCGGTCAAGTACGCCACCTTCTGGTCGGAGTGCGACGAGGTGGTCAACCCCGACAGCAGCGTCCCGCTCTCCGGTGCCCTCAACACGCCGGTCGGCTGCCTGAAGCACAACGACCTGCTCGGCGACGACGCCACCTCGGCCGGGGTCCGGGCCTTCCTGCGCTCCTAGGCCGCGCCTAACCCGGCTCCACCCGCTGGAGCAGCCCGTACGTGAACTCCGCGACCAGCGGCCGGCCCGACGCGGTGAACGCGAGGCGCCAGCGCGTCGGCGCCGTGCCCTCCATCGGCCGGGCCGGCGCGAAGGCCCGGGCCACCTCGTCCACCGTCGCCGACCAGGGCAGCAGGTCCCCGGCCGCCTCCAGTACGGGCCCCCGCGCGCCCGGGGCCCGGACCAGCCACTCGTTCCACACCGCCCCGTCCGGCGCGGCCAGCACCTCGAACCGCAGCTCCGGCCAGAGCGGCACCGGCCACAGCAGGGCCTCGCACTCCAGGTCCCCGATCCGGCGCCGCTCCGCGGACTCCGGCGGGCCGAGCACCGACCGGTAGCGCGCCAGGGCCCCGCGGGAGCGCGGCGACCGCACCATGGCCTGCCAGCGCCGGTTCGCCTCCCGCTGCTCCGCGAGCGAGGCGCCCAGGCGCAGCCGGGCCTCCTCGGCGAGGCCGGGCTGGAAGTCCGCCATCCTGCGCAGCAGCACCAGCTGGAAGGCGGCCGGCCCGAAGGGGCCCGGCCGTCCCGGATACGGGGTCGCCGTCATGGACGTAACGATTCCACACAGGATCCTTACGATCCCGGAATGCTTATGTTGCCGGGGACCGCATAGTTTGTGGGCGCCATGAACTACTTCTGCCCCGCATGTCAGAGGCACCTCAACGGCGCGCTCGCCTGCGCCGGGTGCGGAACCCCGGCCGAGCACCTGGTGGTCGCCGCGCCCAGCGCGGCGGCCCGGGGCCCCGAGCCGCAGCCCGCGCTGGCCGAGGTGTTCGCCGATTCGCTCGTCGTGCTGTCGAGCCCCCACGAGGGCCGCGCGGGCACCCGCAAGCGGGCCGCCACCCGCCGCAGGCGCGGCCGGGGGGTGCTGGCGCTCGGCCTGGGGGTGGTGCTGGCGGCCGGGGGCTCGATCGCCGTGGCCCGGATCGTCGGCGACGACGAGGGCGTGGACCGGGCCGACAAGGTGGTGCTGACCGACAGCGGGCCCAAGCAGCCGGACGCGGTGCCGAGCGTGGTGGGGCCGTCCGTGCCGGCGGTCCTGCCGAAGGCCTCCGGCGGGGCGACGAAGACGGCCCGGCCCAGCGGGAGCCCGAGCGGCTCCGCGACGCCTTCGCCGAGCGCGAGCGGCTCCGCCTCGGCGTCGACACCCTCGCAGAAAGGTTCCGGCGGGGGGACGTCCGTACGTCCGACGGCATCGGGCAAGCCGTCGCCCAGCGCTTCCGGGACGTCCAAGCCGCCCACCTCCAAGCCGAAGCCCAAGCCGAAGCCGACCGAGGACGACGACTGCTGGCTGTTCTGTTGGTGAGCATCCCGCCCGGCCGGGGCCGCATCGCGGCTCCTGCCGGGCGGAAACGTTTCATCCCTTAGGGGCGGGAGCCCCCGTCTCAGGCCAGCATCCGCCTGAGCAGGTCGCGCAGCGCCGTGCGCTCCTCCTCCGAGAGCCCGGCCAGCGGCTCGCGCGCGAAATCCAGGGACTCGCGCAGCCGCTCCGCGGTCTCCACGCCCTCCTCCGTGGGGGCGGCCAGCTTCACCCGGCGGTCGGCCGGGTCCGGGCGGCGTTCGACCAGGCCGCGGGTCTCCAGCCGGTCGATGATGCCGGTCACGTTCGAGGGCTCGCAGCGCAGCTTCTGCGCGATGCGCCGCATGGGCAGCGGTTCCAGGGAGAGCAGGTTCAGCACCTTGGCCTGGGCCCCGGTGAGCTGGTGGCGGGCGGCCGCCTCCTCGTACTCCATGTGGTAGCGGGCCACGACATCGCCGATGAGCTCGACGACCTCGACGGTCACTGGGTCTGCGCGACGACTGGGCATGGCTCCAGGGTACCCGGTTACTTGACAACATGAAATATCCAGGCGCATGGTTGTTTCACGTTCTGAAGTAAATCTTCGTTCCCCAGGAGTCCCTCATGTCTCAGATCCCCGCCGTCAGCCGCGAGTGGCACCTCGTCCGCCGTCCGCAGGGCTGGCCCGTGGCCGAGGACTTCGCCCTGCGCGAGGTACCCGTTTCCGCCGAGCCCGCCCCCGGCCGGATCCTGGTGCGCAACCTGCACATGTCGGTGGACCCCTACATGCGCGGCCGGATGAACAAGGGCAAGTCCTACGTCCCGCCCTTCGAGCTCGACCAGCCGATGCAGGGCGGCGCGGTCGGCGAGGTCGTCGCCTCCGCCGCCGAGGGCTTCCAGGCCGGCGACCACGTCCTGCACCCGCTGGGCTGGCGCGAGTACGCCGACGTGGACGCCCAGCACGCCACCAAGGTCGACGCCTCCCTCGCCCCGCTCTCCGCCTACCTCGGCGTCCTCGGCATGCCGGGCCTGACCGCCTACGCGGGCCTCTTCGAGGTGGCCTCCTTCAAGGAGGGCGACTCCGTCTTCGTCTCCGGCGCGGCGGGCGCCGTCGGCAGCCTCGTCGGCCAGTTCGCGAAGATCAAGGGCGCCTCCCGGGTGATCGGCTCCGCCGGCTCGGACGAGAAGGTGACGCTCCTCACGGAGAAGTACGGCTTCGACGCCGCCTTCAACTACAAGAACGCCCCCGTCGCCGAGCAGCTCCCCGCGGCGGCCCCCGGCGGCGTCGACGTCTACTTCGACAACGTCGGCGGCGACCACCTGGAAGCGGCCATCACCGCCATGAACGTCCACGGCCGCGCCACCCTCTGCGGCGCCATCGCCGGATACAACGACACCGAGCCCGCCCCGGGCCCGCGCAACCTGATGATGGTCATCGGCAAGCGCCTGCGCCTCCAGGGCATCCTCGTCGGCGACCACTACGGACTGCAGCAGCAGTTCGTCAAGGACGTGGCCGGCTGGCTGGCATCCGGCGAGCTCCGCTACGACGAGACGGTCGTCGAGGGCGTCGAGAACGCCACCGCCGCCTTCCTCGGAATGCTGCGCGGTGAGAACACCGGAAAGATGATCGTTTCCTTCTCGGGTTAGGCTCACTCCACGACCGTCGCGATCGTGGGCGCGCATCGCGGCGATTCATCTGGAGGAACTGCTTCATGTCCATCACGCAGACCGACGTCGCGTACACGGCCGTCGCCACCGCCGAGAACGGCCGTGACGGCCGCGTCGCCACCAACGACGGCCAGCTCGACGTCGTCGTGAACCCGCCGAAGGAGCTCGGCGGCAGCGGCGCCGGCACCAACCCGGAGCAGCTGTTCGCGGCCGGCTACAGCGCCTGCTTCCAGGGCGCCCTCACCGTCGCCGCCCGCAACGAGAACCTCGACGTCGCCGGCTCCACGGTGACCGCCGAGGTCGGCATCGGCAAGAACGACGAGGGCTTCGGCATCATCGTCAAGCTGACGGCCTCGATCCCGACCGTGGACGCCGCCACCGCCAAGGACCTGGTCGAGAAGGCCCACCAGATCTGCCCGTACTCCAAGGCCACCCGCGGCAACATCTCGGTCGAGCTCAACGTCGCCTGACGTCGTCCGACCGCGTCGCACGCCTGGTGAAGGCCGCACCCCCCAGGGGGTGCGGCCTTCGCCGTACCCGGCCCATAAACTGGCCCCATGCGTGATCTTGCGGGGGGCTTCCGGTACTTGCTGGCCGGACAGAGATGGGTGTTCAGGAACGGCCGCTGGCTGGGCTTCGGCCTGCTGCCGGGCCTCGTCGCGCTGGCGCTGTACGCCGCCGCGCTCGTCGGCCTCCTCTACGGGGCCGACGACTTCGTCCGGTGGGCCACGCCCTTCGCCTCGGACTGGTCCTCGGGCTGGCTGAAGGTGTTCCGGGGCTTCCTGACGGCCGTGGTCGTCTCCCTCGGGCTCTTCCTCTCGGTGATCACCTTCACCGCCGTGACCCTGCTGGTCGGGCAGCCCTTCTACGAGTCCCTCTCCGAGCAGGTCGACCGGAGCGAGGGCGGCGAGGTCCCCGAGTCGGGGCGCTCGTTCTGGGAGGACCTGTGGATCTCGGCCCGGGACAGCGCGCGGCTGCTGGTGCGGGTGATGCTGTACGGGATCCTGCTCTTCGCCCTCGGCTTCATCCCGGTGATCGGGCAGACCGTGGTGCCGGCGATCGGGTTCTGCGTGTCCGGCTTCTTCCTCACCCAGGAGCTCACCTCCGTCGCCCTCCAGCGGCGCCGGGTGGACCTGGCCGAGCAGCTGGTCCTGCTGCGCGCGCGGCGGGCGCAGGCGCTGGGCTTCGGCGTGCCGCTGGTGCTGGCGTTCCTGATCCCGTTCGTCGCGGTGTTCCTGATGCCCGGCGCGGTGGCGGGGGCGACCCTGATGGCGCGGGAGCTGGTCGGAGCGGATTCCTCCGAGGGCGGGGACGGGGACGAGGACGAGGCGGGCGGGGACGGCGGGCCGCAGCAGCACGGCGCGGTCCCGGCGGCTCCCCAGGGTCCGTACGGGCAGCAGCAGCCCGGGCAGCAGCCGTACGGGTACCAGCACGGCGGACAGAACCACGGCCAGCAGCATGGCCAGCAGCCGTACGGGCAGCAGCACGGCCAGCAGCAGTACGGGCAACAGCAGCAGTACGCCCACCAGCCGTACGGCCAGCAGCAGCACGGGCAGTCCCAGGCGCAGGGCCCCTACGGCCAGGCCCCCAACCCGTACGCCCCGGGCCCCGGCCCCTACGGTCAGGCGCCCAACCCCTACAGCCAGGGCTGACCGCGGCTACCGGCGCCGCAGCAGGGTGATCGCCCCGGTGGTGTCCTCGCCCGCGTGGGCCGCCGGGTCGGCCTCCAGCCGCTCCCGCATCAGGTCCAGGTACGGGCGGAGCAGCTCGGCGCTGACCCCCTGCTCGGCGGAGGCGCGCAGCAGGGTGCCGCTGCCCGCGACCTGCATGGCCAGGTTGGACACCACCCCGGTGGTGAAGTCCCGGGAGGCCAGCCGGCCGGCGGCGTTGCCGACGAAGAAGCCCATCGCGCCCAGCCACTCCGACAGCAGGGGCGCCAGGGACCCGGGGGCGATCCCCTCGTCCTCGATCAGCGCGTAGGCGTGCGAGACCCCGGCGAACAGCCCGTACATCGCGCTGAGCAGCGCCACGTCGTGCAGGGCCGCGTGGCCGGGGTCCTCGCCGACGAAGCGGGCCCCCGCCGGGACCTCCAGGGTGGCCCGGTGGGCGTCGAAGAGGGCGCGTGAGCCGCTGTGGAAGACGTACCCGCCGGCTTCGGGGACGCCGATCATCGCGGGCGTGGCCATGATCCCCGAGTCCAGGAAGCGGGCTCCGCGGGCCTCGGCCCAGGCGGCCCGGGCGCGGCCCTCGGCGGGGGTTCCGGTGGTGAGGTTGACCAGGTCCTTGCCGGTCAGGTCGATGCCGTCGAGGGCGGTCCCGACGCTGGCGTCGTCGAGCAGGCAGAGCACGACGAGGGTGTTCGCGGCGACGGCCTCGGCGGGGCTCGCGGCGACGGCCGCGCCCTCGGCGGCCAGCGCGTCGGCCTTGGCGGCGGTGCGGTTCCAGACGGTCAGGGGGTGCCCGGCGGCGAGCCAGGTGCGGGCCAGGGCGGTGCCCATGTCGCCGAGGCCGAGCAGGGTGAGCGGACGGTTCGTCACGTGTGTGTCGGTCATGCCGTTTAGCCTGGTGGCGGGCGGTGACGCGCTCAAGTACGCACTTCGGAGTGGGTGGTTACCCCGAGGTGAGCGAGCAGGTGGGAGGGGTGTGCGCGATGGCGGTGGCACGGCGGCCGGGGGCGGATCACTGCGGGATCGCCGCGGCGATGGCGGTGATCGACGGCAAGTGGAAGGTCTCCCTCTTGTGGGAGCTGGAGCGCAGTCCGCACCGCCGCTTCGGGGAGCTGCGCCGGCTGGTCCCGGGGGTGTCGGAGAAGGTGCTCGCGGCGCAGCTGCGCGAGCTGGAGACGGACGGCATCGTCCACCGCGAGGTGTACGACGAGGTCCCGCCGCGCGTCGAGTACTCCCTGACCCCGCTCGGCGAGGAGCTGAACGGGGCCCTGGAGGCGCTGGGGGAGTGGGGCAGGAAGCACCTCATCCCGGATTCCGAGTAGGGGCGGCTCAGGCGGCCGCGGGGACGTCCGCCGTGACCACGTCCGGGCCGTCGGCGCCGGCCTCGGCGAGGAGGGTGCCGTCCGGGGCCCAGACCGCCGCGCCGCCGCAGCCCGTCCAGGGGCCCGCCGGGCCGACGTGGTTGGCGAGGACCACGTACAGGCCGTGCTCCTTCGCGATCCCGGGGTGTACGGTCGCCCGCTCGGCGATGCCGTCGCCCGTGCCGTACAGGGAGCTGGCCAGGTGCACCGTGCAGCCGTCGGCGGCGGCCCGGCGGGCCAGTTCGGGGAAGTGCTGGTCGAAGCAGACCCCCAGCGAGAAGCGGACGCCGCCGAGCTCGAAGCGGCCGTCGACGGTGCCCGGGGCGAAGGCGCCCTGTTCGTGCTGGTAGAGGTGCTGCTTCGCGTACGTGGTCACGTGCGCGCCCTCCGCGTCGTACACCAGGGTCGCGATGGCGGGCAGCGGCCCGTCGGTGCGCAGGGCGGCGTTGACGGCCACGGCGAGGCCGGCGGAGCGCAGCCCGTTCAGGCGGGGGTCCTCGGCGTCGGCCAGCCACAGGCCGGGGTCGGCGGCCAGGGGCTCCAGCTCGTACCCGGTGAGCGTGAACTCCGGGAACACCACCAGCTCCGCGCCCTGGCCGCGGGCCCGGGCTGCGAGGGCCGCGGCGTTCGCGGAGTTGGCGGCGACGTCGGCGGGGACGCAGGTCAGCTGGGCGGCGGCGATCTTCATGGGTTCAGGATGCCAAGGCCTGCGCGGCCGCCTCGTCCCGGCCTCCGGGAAGCTGCCCCAGCCGGCGCACCAGGGCCAGCTCCACCAGGTTCAGGGCGGTGACGACGAGGGTCAGCAGCGCGAGCGCCCCGAGGGAGGGCAGCAGCGCGGCGACGGGCAGCAGGGCCAGCACGGCCGCCGCGGCCGCCAGCCGGGTCACCGACCAGGAGCGGAACAGGTGCCAGCGGGTGTAGCCGAAGGTGGCGAGGAAGAGGGCGCAGCCGCCGTACAGCAGGGCGGCGACGCCGACCGGGAGCCGGGCCCCGGGGTGGGCGACGGCCTCGGCCATGCCGACGGCCACCGCGATGACCGAGGCGATCAGGGAGAGGTGCCCGTACGACAGGACCTGCCGGGCCACGTCGGCCCGTACGGCGGCGGTCTCCAGACCGTGCCGGACTGCTCCGGCGGCCAGGTGGAAGTACACCCACCACAGGCTGCAGACGAGGACGAAGGCCACGGCGACGGCCGTCAGCGAGCCCGCGTCGAGCTCGGGGGCGGTGGCGACGGGGGCGCCGACCGCGACGATGGACTCGCCCAGCGCGATCATCACGAACAGGCCGAACCGCTCGGCGAGGTGGCCCGAGTCGAAGTTCAGCCGGACCATGTTGGCGCGCGTCAGCCGGGGCGCGGCCAGGTCCACGGCGGCGGCCAGCGCCCACAGGCCGATGCGGAGCCCGCCGTCGAGGAAGGCGCCGGCCAGCAGCAGCGGTCCGCTGATCAGCACGGACAGGGTCACCGGGGTGAGCCTGAGGTGGCGGCTGCGGCCGTGGGCGAGCGCGGCGAGGACCAGGCGGGCGCAGAAGTAGGCGCCTGCGAGGAGGATTCCCCGGTCCCCGAAGGCCTCCGGCAGGGCGAGGGCCATCAGCAGGCCGCACAGCCCGGCCGCGAAGAGGGCGATCCGGTTCAGCGGCCGGTCGGCGTCGTGGGTGTTGGCGTGGACGGTGTTGCCGACCCACACCCAGTAGACGGGCACGAAGACGATCAGGGCGCGGCCGGTGCCGGCCCAGCCGTGGTCGTGGTGCAGCAGGGCGGACACCTGGGTGACGGCGAAGACGAGCACCAGGTCGAAGAACAGCTCCGACCAGGCGACCTTCTTCTCGGGCTGCTCGTGCGCCTCGGCCGTCGCGTGTCCGGTCGGTTCGCGTGACTCCATCTCGTGTCCCCCCACTAGAAGTTCGGGGAAAGGATGCCCGGTCGGGCGGCGCGGCTATGCGCCGGGGCCCCTCAGCAGGGTGATGAACGAGCGGAACGCGGCGGGCATGTCCACCGATTCCGGGGCGAGCAGCCACTGGTACTGGAGGCCGTCCATCACCGCCGTCAGCAGCGGAGCGGCCTGCTCCGGGGTGAGGCCGGAGGGCAGCCGGTCGCCGAACTCGGCGCGCAGCAGCGCCCCCATCTCGGCGCGCACCTGCGCGTACCGGTCGGTGAAGAACTCACGGGCCGGGTGGCCGTCGGTGACGCTCTCGCCGAGCAGGGCGGAGAAGGTCTGCACGATGCCGGGGCGCATGGCGTTGTACTCGACCAGCGACTCCAGCAGGTCCAGGCGCCAGGTGCCGGCGGCGGCGCGCGAGCCGCCCCCGGTGTCCCAGCGGTCGCGTTCCTCCAGGACGGCGACGAGCAGGGCCTCCTTGGTGGGGAAGTAGTGCAGCAGCCCCTGTTGGGTGAGGCCCACGCGTTCGGCGACGGAGCCCAGGGAGGCGCCCCGGTAGCCGCGCTCGGCGATCACCTCGACCGCCGCGCGGACGATCTCGCCGCGCCGCTCCTCGCTCTTCGCTCTGGCCATCGCCCGGCACCCCTTCCGCTCACACCTGCCAGCAGGACCGTACGGCATGATGACATCACGAAAAGATTACAAGACCTACCGCTCTACAGGTAACGGGTCCACGATGGGGGCCATCCGCACCGCACCGCACGCAATCGACGAGGAGGCACGGCCGTGACCGATGCCGATCAGGTACGCGAAGAAGGCAGCGACGAGCAGGCCCGCGAGGACGCCGTGGACGCCGCGCTGGGCAAGCTGGACCTCGACACCAAGGCCCGCCTGCTCTCCGGCCAGGACATGTGGACGCTCCCCGCCCTCCCCGGGATCGGACTCGGCTCCCTGGTCATGTCCGACGGGCCCATCGGGGTCCGCGGCGTGCGCTGGACCGCCGACGACCCCTCCGTCGCCCTGCCCTCCCCGACCGCCCTCGCCGCCTCCTGGGACCCGGACCTCGCCCGCCGCGCCGGCCGGCTGCTCGCCCAGGAAGCCCGCCGCAAGGGCGTCCACGTCCTCCTCGCGCCCACCGTCAACCTGCACCGCTCCCCGCTCGGCGGCCGCCACTTCGAGTGCTACTCCGAGGACCCGTACCTCACCGGCGCCATCGGCAGCGGCTACGTCAACGGCGTCCAGGACGGCGGCGTCGGCGCCACCGTCAAGCACTTCGTCGGCAACGACGCCGAGACCGAGCGCTTCACCGTCGACAGCGTCATCGCCCCCCGCCCGCTGCGCGAGGTCTACCTCGCCCCCTTCGAGGCCATCGTCAAGAACGCCCGCCCGTGGGGCATCATGACCGCCTACAACCGGGTCAACGGCACGACCATGACCGAGCACCACCACCTGGTGAACGAGGTCCTGCGCGCCGAGTGGGGCTTCGACGGCTACAACGTCTCCGACTGGATGGCCGCCCGCTCCACCACCGGCGACATCCTCGGCGGCCTCGACGTGGCCATGCCCGGCCCGCAGACCGTCTACGGGCCCGCGCTCGCCGCCGCCGTCCGCGCCGGGGAGGTCCCCGAGTCCGCCGTCGACACGGCCGTGCGCAACGTCCTGCGGCTCGCCGCCCGCGTGGGCCTCCTGGAGGGCGCGCCCGCCGCCGTCCCGCGGCCGCCCGCCCCGGTCGACGGGCAGGCGCTGGCCCGCGAGCTGGCCGCCCGCGGGTTCGTCCTCGTACGCAACGAAGCCGGCGCCCTCCCGCTGGACGCCGGCCCCGGCCGCACCGTCGCCCTGATCGGCGCCGCCGCCCGCGACGCCCGCGTCCTCGGGGGCGGGTCCGCGACCGTCTTCCCCGAGCGGGTGCTGTCCCCGCTCGACGGGCTCACCGCCGCGCTGCCCGAGGGCGCGCTCACCTTCGCCGTCGGCGCCGACCCGAGCGACGAACCCGTCCCCGCCGGGCAGGGCTTCGAGCTGCGCGCCGTCTGCCGCGACGCCTCC
Source organism: Streptomyces sp. NPDC004126 (assembly GCF_050275515.1). NCBI lineage: Bacteria > Bacillati > Actinomycetota > Actinomycetes > Kitasatosporales > Streptomycetaceae > Streptomyces > Streptomyces sp. NPDC004126. The sequence goes on from NZ_JBNNPF010000022.1 coordinate 78,734, forward strand.
GGGGCCGTCGTCGGCGAGGGCGGCCTGCCCAGCGGGCAGGTCCAGTGGATCGGCGACGACCTGCCCGAGGGCGCCTCGTACGAGACGATGGCGTCCATCGAGGTCACCGGGACGTACGTGCCGCGCGAGAGCGGCGAGCACACCTTCGGCACCCGCGGCCTCGGCGCCTTCACCCTCGCCGTCGGCGGCCGCGTCCTGTGGGAGGGCGTCCAGGAGATGGGCGACGAGGCCGACCCCTTCGAGGCCTTCTTCGGGGCGCCCAGCGAGCGCGCCCGGGCCGTCCTCACCGCGGGCGAGCCGGTCGAGGTGTCGCTGACCTACCAGGTCCCCGACATGAGCGCGCTACCGCTGCGGGCGGTCATGTTCTCCCTGCTCCACCTCGGGCCGCGGCGCGACGCCGACGAGCTGATCGCCGAGGCGGTGGAGGCCGCGCGTGCCGCCGACACGGCCGTCGTGGTCGTCGCCACCACCGAGCGGGTGGAGTCCGAGGGCTTCGACCGGGGGGACCTGGCCCTGCCCGGCCGCCAGGACGACCTGGTGCGGGCCGTCGCCGCCGCCAACCCGAACACGGTGGTCGTCGTCAACGCCGGCTCCCCGGTGGAGCTGCCCTGGCGCGGGGACGTCGCCGCCGTGCTGCTGACCTGGTTCCCCGGGCAGGAGGGCGGGGCCGCGCTGGCCGACGTGCTCCTGGGCCGGGCGGAGCCGGGCGGGCGGCTGCCCACCACCTGGCCCGCCGCGCTCGCCGACGCGCCCGTCACCGAGGTCGTCCCCGAAGGGGGGCGGCTGGACTACCGCGAGGGGCTGTTCATCGGCTACCGGGCCTACGAGGCGCGGGGGGTCGAGCCCGCCTACCCCTTCGGGCACGGCCTCGGCTACACGGACTGGGCGTACGAGTCCCTGGAGGCGGGCCCCGACCGGGTGCGGGTCCGGCTCACCAACACCGGGACCCGGCCGGGCCGCGAGGTGGTCCAGGTCTACCTGGCGCCCGCCGACGACCGCGACGCGCGCCCGGCGAGCTGGCTGGCCGGCTTCGCGGGCGTGGAGGCCGGCCCCGGCGAGAGCGTCGAGGCGGAGATCGGGCTGCCCGCCCGCGCCTTCGAGATCTGGGACGAGGAGGCGCACGGCTGGCGGCGGATCGGCGGCACCTACGAGGTCCGCGCGAGCCACTCGCACGCCGACACCCGGCTGACCGCCACCCTCGACCTGTGACGGCGGCCCGCCGCGACACGCCGTAGCGCGGAATTGGCCGGAAACAACCCGTGAACCGGGCCGGGAGCGACCCCTGACACCGCTCCCGGCCCCTAGGCCGTGTCTCCGCGCGTCAACGCGGCGGCGCCGCCGCCGTCACCTGTCGGTGCGCGAGTTCCGCGAGCCGCGCCTGCCCGTCCCGGCCCGGGTGGAACCAGTCCCAGTGGCTCAGCTGGTCCGCCCCGAACGGGTACTGGAAGACGGCCCCGCCGTCGTAGCGGCACAGCGCGTCGGCCGCACACACCTCGCGCAGCACCTCGTTGTACTCGACCACGCGCGCCCGCACCTTCTCCCGGCGGGCGGTGGCCCCCGGTTCGGCCGACAGCGGTTCGGCCAGCATGGACTGACAGATCCCCAGCTTCCAGATCTGCCGGACGAGCGGGTCGTCCTTGCCCTGCTGCCACAGCCGCTGGAGGTCCGGCACGGAGGACACGTACACCTGGGACTCGGGCGACGTGCTCCGCAGGTCCTTCAGGGCGCGCTCGAAATCGGTGCGGAACTCCGCCACCGGGGTCATCGACGAAGGCGTGGGCCGGCAGGCGTCGTTCGAGCCCACCATGACCGTGACCAGGCCGGGCTTGTGCTGCGCGGCCGTGGTCACCTGCCCCGGGAGGTCCGCCATGCGCGAACCGGTCACCGCGTAGTTCCAGCTGCGCGCGGGCACCTCGGCGTCGCCCAGCAGCCGGGCGGCCAGCGAGCGGACGGCGGGGTCGCTGCCGGTGGCCCAGGAGACCTCCGGGCAGTCGGCCAGCACGGAACAGGCGTCGAAGCCACGGGTGATGGAGTCGCCGACGGCGGCGACCGAGGCGGGTGCGGTGTTCCAGCGGGGCGCGGCCTGCGCCCCCCGGTCACCGCCGGCCGGCGGGGCGGGGGAGTCGCAGCCCGTGACCGTCGCGGCCAGGAGGGCCACCGCCAGGCCCGCGGACGTCCGGCGTGCGCGACGGCGGACGGCGGTGGTGCGCATCGGGTGGTCCTCCCTCGTCGCCCCCGCGCTTCCGGGGGCGTCCTGCTGAGTGAATGCTCTGTGTTTACGGGCCTCTGAGCGACCGTACGTCACACCAGGACCCCTGGCGCACGGTAGCTTTTTCCCGTGGCGTTTCGGCCGCAGGTGCCGTAGCGCAATGTCAAATAATTTCCGTTACATTACATCACGTCACATACTGTCCGTTTTCTGGAGTTTATTCCCGACCTCGTCCCACACTGGAGGTCCCGGTGACGACACGTGGAGTTCTGTACGTGCATTCCGCACCGCGTGCGCTCTGCCCGCACGTGGAATGGGCTGTTGCGGGCGTGCTCGGGGTGCGGGTGAACCTCGACTGGATCAGGCAGCCCGCCTCCCCCGGTACCTGGAGAGCCGAGTTCTCCTGGCAGGCCGAGGCGGGCACCGCCTCGAAACTCGCCTCCGCCCTGCGCGGCTGGCACCTGCTCCGCTTCGAGGTGACCGCCGAACCCTGCCCCACCGCCGAGGGCGAGCGCTACAGCTCCACCCCGGAGCTGGGCATCTACCACGCCGTCACCGGCATGCACGGGGACATCCTGATCCCCGAGGACCGGCTGCGCGCGGCGCTGGCCCGGTCCGCGCGCGGCGAGACCGACCTGGAAGCGGAGATCGCCAAGCTGCTCGGCAAGCCCTGGGACGACGAACTGGAGCCCTTCCGCTACGCCGGCGAGGGTGCCCCGGTCCGCTGGCTCCACCAGGTCGTCTAGCGGCCCGGTACGACGAAGGCCCACCCGGATCCCGGGTGGGCCTTCGTCGTACCGGTTGCGGTGTTCGAGGCGACGAACACCGCAACCATCAATTGAGCAGCCGAGACGGCGAGCAACCACGTCCGCGAGAGCGGCGCCGGTTTAGGCGCACTAAACAGTGCGGAACGCCAGGGAGACGTTGTGGCCGCCGAAGCCGAAGGAGTTGTTGATCGCGGAGATCGGGCCGTCGACCGGCAGCTTGCGGGGCTCGCCGATCACGATGTCCGCGTCGATGTCGTCGTCCAGCTCGTCGATGTTGATCGTCGGCGGGGCGATGCGGTGGTACAGCGCCAGCACGGTCGCGACGGTCTCGATGCCGCCCGCGCCGCCCAGCAGGTGACCAGTCATCGACTTGGTCGCGGAGATCGCGATGTGGTCGAGGTCGTCGCCCAGGACCTTGCGCAGGGCCTTCACCTCAGCCGTGTCACCCTGCGGGGTGGACGTGGCGTGCGCGTTGACGTGGACCAGCTCGGCCGGGTCCAGCTGCGTGTTGTCGAGCAGGTTCTGCAGGGCGGCGGCGACACCGCGGCCCGTCGGCTCCGGCTGCGCGATGTGGTGGCTGTCCGCGGACAGGCCCTGGCCCAGCACCTCGCAGTAGACGCGGGCGCCGCGCTTGGCCGCGTGCTCGGCGGACTCCAGCACCACGACGCCGGCACCCTCGCCGAGGACGAAGCCGTCGCGGGCCTTGTCGTACGGGCGGGAGGCCGTGGTCGGGCTCTCGTTGTTCTTGGACATCGCCATCATGTTGGCGAACGCCGCGATCGGCAGCGGGTGGATCGCCGCCTCGGTACCGCCGGCGACGACCACGTCGGCACGGCCGGTACGGATCATCTCGACGGCGTAGCCGATGGCCTCGGCGCCCGAAGCGCACGCGCTGACCGGGGTGTGCACACCGGCGCGGGCGTTGACCTCCAGGCCGACGTTGGCGGAGGGGCCGTTCGGCATGAGCATGGGAACGGTGTGCGGGGAGACCCGGCGCACACCCTTCTCCTTCAGTACGTCGTACTGGTCGAGCAGGGTGGTGACACCGCCGATGCCGGAGGCGATCACGGTGCCCAGGCGCTCGGGGACGACGGTCTCGTCCTCGCCGGCCGGGCCTTCGTAACCCGCGTCGGCCCAGGCCTCGCGGGCCGCGATGAGGGCGAACTGCGCCGAGCGGTCGAGCTTGCGGGCCAGCGGGCGGGGGAGTACCTCGCTCGGGTCCACGGCGGCCTGGGCGGCGATGCGGACCGGCAGTTCGGCGAAGCGCTCGCCCTCCAGGGGCGAGACGCCGGACCGGCCGGCGAGCAGACCTTCCCAGGTCGAAGCGCTGTCGCCACCCAGCGGAGTGGTTGCGCCGATACCGGTGACGACCACGGTGCGATTGGTCGGGCTCACAGGAATTCTTTCTCCACGTCTAAGGGGGTGCTGAATTGTCACGGCGCCACCGCCGGGTGGCGACAAACGCTCGTCAGGCTCAGGCCTGGTGCTTCAGGATGTAGTCGGCGGCGTCGCCGACCGTCTTGAGGTTCTTGACGTCCTCGTCCGGGATCTTGACGTCGAAGCGCTCTTCGGCGGCGACGACGACCTCGACCATGGACAGCGAGTCGACGTCCAGGTCATCGGTGAAGGACTTGTCGATCTCGACGTCCTCGACCGGGATGCCCGCGATCTCGTTGACGATCTCCGCGAGACCCGCGACGATTTCTTCCTGCGTGGCGGCCATGTGGCGCTCCTTCTGTAGCTAACTGGTGGATCAGGGCGGGAAGTGATCCCGGCCCTAGGGGAGGGTAACGACCGTCGCGGCGTAGACGAGCCCCGCCCCGAAGCCGATGACGAGCGCGGTGTCGCCGCTCTTCGCCGCTCCGGTCGCCAGGAGCCGCTCCATGGCGAGCGGGATCGAGGCGGCCGACGTGTTGCCGGTGGTTTCCACGTCACGGGCGACCGTGACGTGCTCCGGCAGCTTGAGAGTCTTCACCATCGAGTCGATGATCCGCATGTTGGCCTGGTGCGGGATGAAGACGTCCAGGTCGTCCGGGGTGATCCCGGCGGCGTCGAGCGCCTGCTGGGCCACCTTGGCCATCTCGAAGACGGCCCAGCGGAAGACCGCCTGGCCCTCCTGCGTGATGGCCGGGAACTTCTCGCCGCCGTCCTTGCCGAGGTACTCGTCCCACGGCACGGTCTGCTTGATGGTCTCGGACTTGTCGCCCTCCGAACCCCACACCGTGGGGCCGATGGCCGGCTCGTCCGAGGGGCCGACGACCACGGCACCGGCGCCGTCGCCGAACAGGAAGGCCGTCGCGCGGTCCTCCAGGTCGGTCAGGTCCGAGAGCCGCTCGACACCGATGACGAGCACGTACTCGGCGGAACCTTCCACCACCATGCCCTTGGCGAGCGTCAGGCCGTAGCCGAAGCCGGCACAGCCCGCCGAGATGTCGAACGCGGCGGGCTTGCCCGCGCCGATCCGGTGCGCGATCTCCGTCGCGACCGCCGGGGTCTGCTTGAAGTGCGAGACCGTCGAGACGATCACCGCACCGATCTGCTCGGGGGACACGCCGGCGTCGGCGAGCGCCTTCCCGGAGGCCTCCACCGACATCGCGGCGACCGTCTCCTGCGGCGAGGCCCAGTGCCGGGACGCGATGCCCGAACGGGAGCGGATCCACTCGTCGGAGGAGTCGATCGTCTCGAGGATGACCTCGTTGGGCACCACCCGGGTCGGGCGGTAGCCGCCGACACCGAGGATGCGGGCGTAAGGGGAGCCCTTGGCCGGCTTGATCTTGGACATGCTGTGTGGGCTCCTTCTCTCAGGCCGTCTGCTCGGCGATGAGCGCCTTGGCCTTGTCGAGATCGTCCGGCGTCTTCAGGGCCACGCTGGGCACGCCCTTGAGCGCGCGCTTCGCCAGACCCGTCAGGGTGCCGCCCGGGGACAGCTCGATGATCCCGGTGACGCCCAGCTCGGCGAACTTCTCCATGCACAGGTCCCAGCGGACCGGGTTCGCGACCTGGCCGACCAGGCGGGCGACGACGTCGGCACCCGAGGCGACGACGAGGCCGTCCCTGTTCGAAACGTACTTCAGCGCCGGGTCGGCCGGAGCGAGGGCCTCGGCGGCCTTCTCCAGCGTGGCGACCGCCGGGGCCATGTGGTGCGTGTGGAACGCGCCGGCGACCTTGAGCGGCACGACCTTCATCGAGCCCTCGGGCTTCTCGGCGACCAGGGCCTCGATCTGCTCCGCGGTGCCGGCGGCCACGATCTGGCCCGCGCCGTTGATGTTGGCCGGGGTCAGGCCGAGCTTCTCCAGGTGCGCGACGACCACGTCCTGGTCACCGCCCAGCACCGCGGCCATGCCCGTCTCGGTGACGGCGGCGGCCTCGGCCATGCCCAGACCGCGGGTGCGGACGAAGGACAGGGCGTCGCCCTCGCTCAGCACACCGGCGACGGCGGCGGCGGTGATCTCACCCACGCTGTGGCCCGCGACGGCACCGAAGGCCGCCGGCGAACCGAGCGCGGAAGCGGACAGCAGGCCGGCCGCGACCAGCAGCGGCTGGGCCACCGCCGTGTCGCGGATCTCGTCCGCGTCGGCGTTCGTGCCGTAGTGGGCGAGGTCGAGCCCGATGGCGTCGGACCAGCCCGCGACGCGTTCGGCGGCGCCGGGGAGTTCGAGCCAGGGAGTCAGGAAGCCGGGCGTCTGAGCGCCTTGGCCGGGAGCGACGAGTACGAGCACCCTCACACTCTCTCTTGTTGATGGTCTCCGCCGCCCGTGGGGACAGGGACGAAGAACCGTCGGGCTAATTGTTGATGTCCGACAAAAGTCTAGGGCTGCTGATCTCCGTCGGCCAGACGCCCGAGGATCAGGGCGATCCGCAGCGTGAACGCCGAACGGACATCGGACGGCGACCAGCCGGTGACGTCGGTCACACGTCGGAGCCGGTAGCGCACCGTGTTGGGGTGGACGAACAGCATTCGCGCCGCCCCCTCCAGGCTGCTGGCCTGCTCCAGGTAGACGCTCAGCGTCTCCAGCAGCGCCGAGCCCGCCTCCTCCAGAGGTCTGTAGATCTCCTCCACCAGCTGCTCCCTGGCCGAGGGATCCGAGGCGATCGCGCGCTCCGGCAGGAGATCGTCCGCCAGCACCGGGCGGGGCGCGTCCTGCCAGGCCGTGCAGGCCTTCAGCCCGGCGGCCGCGGCCTGCGCCGACTTCGTGGCGTTCAGCAGGTCGGGGACCACCGGCCCCGCCACCACCGGACCGGCGGCGAACGGCCCGATCAGGGACTTGGCCACCTGCATCGGGTTGTCGCTGCCGCCCGCGATCACCACCAGGCGGTCGCCGAGCACCCCGGTCAGCACCTGGAGCTTGTGGTGGCGGGCCGCGCGGCGGATCGCCTCCACCGTCAGCTCGCTGTCCCCCTCCGGGGCGGTGCCCAGGACCACGCACACGTGCTCCGGGGAGTTCCAGCCGAGCGCCGCCGCCCGCGACAGCGCGCCCTCGTCGGCCTCGCCCGACAGCACGGCGTTCACGACCAGGGACTCCAGCCGGGCGTCCCACGCGCCGCGCGCCTCGGCGGCCTGCGCGTAGACCTGGGCGGTCGCGAAGGCGATCTCCCGGGCGTACACCAGGAGCGCCTCGCGCAGGATCGACTCGTCGCCGGGGGCGGCCACCTCGTCGATCGCGGCCTCCATGACCTCGATCGTCGTACGCACCATCTCGACGGTCTGGCGCAGCGTGATCGCCCGGGTCAGCTCGCGCGGAGCCGTCCCGAAGACGTCGGTGGAGATGGCCTGCGGGGTCTCCGGGTGCCGGAACCACTCCGTGAAGGCCGCGATGCCGGCCTGCGCCACCAGGCCGATCCACGACCGGTTCTCCGGCGGCATCGCCCGGTACCAGGGCAGGTTCTCGTCCATCCGCGCGATGGCGTTGGCGGCGAGCCTGCCGGAGGACTTCTCCAGCCGGCGCAGCGTCGCGGCGTGCGGGTGGACCGGATGCGCGGGACGCACCTCGGGGGACTGCTCACGTTCGGGTTGGGGCACGGGACAAGACTGCCTTATCGGCGGCCCGGCTCGGACTCGGGTCCGCGCCGCGGCCCCCGGGCGGCGGCTACGGTGGCCCACATGATCGATGTACGCCGCGCCGCCGACCGGTACGCGGGCGGGGATCCGGACGCCGGGATCACCACCCGCCACGCCTTCTCCTTCGGGTCCTTCTACGACCCCGACAACATCCGGTTCGGTCCGGTTCTGGCCTGCAACGAGGAGAGCCTCGCGCCCGGCGCGGGCTTCGACGAGCACCCGCACAGCCACACCGAGATCGTCACCTGGGTGGTGGAGGGCGAGCTCACCCACGAGGACAGCACCGGCGGGCACACGGCCGCCGTCCGGCCCGGGGACGTCCAGCGGCTGGGCGCCGGATCCGGGGCGCGGCACGTCGAGCGCAACGACGCCGGGGTTCCACTGCGGTTCGTGCAGATGTGGCTCGCGCCGCTGACGGCGGGTGGGGAGCCGTCGTACGAGGTCGTGCGGGACATCGCGGACGGCACCCCGTACGAGGTCCCGGCGGCGGGCGCGGTGCTGCACGTGCGGCGGCCGGGCGCGGGCGAGCGGGTCCCGGTACCGGAGGCGGAGCGGGTCTACCTGCACGTGGTGCGCGGGGACCTGCGGATCGACGGGCAGGAGCTGGGCCCGGGGGACTCGGCGCGGATCACCGGCGAGAAGGGCCTGGAGATCACCGCCGGGTCCCCGGGGGAGCTGCTGATCTGGGAGCTGCCCGCCTAGGCCTGCGCCGTGCGCAGCTCCGCGAGGACCGCGTCGGTGAAGGGGGGCCAGGCCTCGACGGCCCAGGGCCCGAAGGCGCGGTCGGTCAGCGCCACGCAGGCGGCGCGGACGTCGGGGTCCACCCACAGGAAGGTGCCGGACTGGCCGAAGTGGCCGAAGGCGCGCGGGGAGGAGGTCAGGCCCGTCCAGTGCGGGGACTTCCCGTCGCGGATCTCCAGGCCGAGGCCCCAGTCGTTGGGGGACTGGTGCCCGTAGCCCGGCAGGACGCCCTTGAGGCCGGGGTGGACCACGGAGGTGGCCTCGGCGACGGTGCGCACGTCGAGCAGCCGGGGCGCCTGGAGCTCTGCGGCGAAGCGCACGAGGTCGGCGACGGTGGAGACGCCGTCCTTGGCGGGGGAGCCCTCCAGGCTGGAGGAGGTCATGCCGAGCGGCTCGAAGACGGCCTGGTGCAGGTACTCCGCGAAGGGGATCCCGGTGGCCTTGGCGAGGTGGTCGCCGAGCACCTCGAAACCGGCGTTGGAGTAGAGGCGGCGCTGCCCGGGCGGGGCCGTGGCGCGGTGCTCGTCGAAGGCCAGGCCGCTGGTGTGGGCGAGGAGGTGACGGACCGTCGACCCCTCGGGGCCGGCCGGCTCGTCCAGTTCGAGCGCCCCCTCCTCGTACGCGACGAGGACGGCGTACGCGGCGAGCGGCTTGGTGACCGAGGCGAGCGGGAAGCGGCGGGCCGTGTCCCCGTGGGAGCCAGCGATGCTCCCGTCGGCGCGTACGACGGCCGCCGCGGCGGCGGGTACCGGCCAGGTCTCGATGGTCCGCAGGCTGTGCATGGTCTCCATGCGGCCGAGCCTACTTGCTTGGAGTGCACTCCAGGGTTCTAGCGTATGGCCATGAGCCTGACGGAGACGCGGTACACGATCAGCGAGGTCGAGGCGCGGACCGGTCTGACCCAGCACACGCTGCGCTGGTACGAGCGGATCGGCCTGATGCCGCACGTGGACCGCTCCCATTCGGGGCAGCGGAGGTTCACCGACAAGGACCTCGGCTGGCTGTCCTTCGTGGGCAAGCTGCGCGCGACGGGGATGTCGGTGGCGGACATGGTCCGCTACGCCGAGCTCGTCCGCGAAGGGGATCACACCGTCGGCGAGCGCCGTGAGCTGCTGGAGCGGACGCGCCGCGAGGTACGGGCGCGGCTCGTGGAGCTGACGGACGCGCTCGGCGTACTCGACTTCAAGATCGACATGTATGCGATGAACACGACCAGCACGACCAGCACACAGACGACCAGCGCCGAAACGGTCGCGGGGAAGGCACGGTTATGACGGAGTACGGCACCACCCCCATCGAGCGGGCCGAACTGGGCAAGGGCGGACCGGTGGTCGGCGTCCAGGGCCTCGGCTGCATGGGCATGAGCGAGTTCTACGGGGCGACCGACGAGACGGCCGCCCGCGAGACCCTGGACGCGGCCCTGGCCGCCGGGGTCACCCTCTTCGACACCGCCGACGTCTACGGGCGCGGTGCGAACGAGGAGTTCCTGGCGCCCTTCGTGGCCGCCCACCGGGACGAGATCACCCTCGCCACGAAGTTCGCCATCGAGCGCAACGACGACCCGGTGTACCGGGGCATCCGCAACGACCGGGCGTACATCCGCCAGGCCGTCGAGGACAGCCTGCGGCGGCTCGGCGTCGACGTGATCGACCTGTACTACATGCACCGCCGCGACCCGCAGGTCCCGTTCGCCGAGTCGGTGGGCACCATGGCCGAGCTGGTGCGCGAGGGGAAGGTGCGCCACCTGGGCCTCAGCGAGGTCACCGGGCCCGAGCTGCGCGAGGCGCACGCCGTGCACCCCATCGCGGCGATCCAGTCGGAGTGGTCCCTGTTCAGCCGGGACGTGGAGCGCAGCGCGGTGGGCGCGGCGGCGGAGCTGGGCGTGGCCTTCGTGCCGTACTCCCCGCTCGGGCGGGGTTTTCTGACCGGAGCGTTCGCGGACGCGGCGGCGGACCTGTCGGCCGACGACTTCCGGAAGTACCAGCCCCGGTTCACGGGCGAGAACGCCCGGACCAACGCGGCCCTGCTGGCCCCGGTCCGGGAGATCGCGGCCGCGCACGGGGCCACGGCGGCGCAGGTCGCGCTGGCCTGGGTGCAGCAGCGGGCGGCGGTGCACGGCCTGACGGTCGTCCCGATCCCCGGCACGCGCAAGCCGGGCCGGCTGCTGGAGAACACCGCCGCGACCCGGATCACCCTGACCGACGCGGAACTGGCCCTGCTGGAGCCGCTCGCCGGGCAGGTGGCCGGCACCCGCTACCCGGACATGGCCTTCACCTCGGACTCCCGCGAGGTGTAGCCCCGGCTCGACCCGGGCCCCCGCACCGCGCCGCCCGGCCGGCTAGGCCCCGGCGGCGAAGCGGTCGCGGAGCATCGCGTACTCGGCGTCCGTCAGCAGGCCCGTGCTGTGCAGCTCGCTCAGGTGGGTCAGGCGGTCGTCGGACGCCCGCGCGCGCGGGACCGCGGCCACCGGCGCCCGCTCGCGCAGCGCGGCGAGCACGGCGGCCGCGAACGGCAGCGACTCGTGCACCGCCCCGTACCCCGTCCCGAACACCGCTGCCGCGAGGTCGTGGTCCGGCGGGGCGGGGTCCGCGGCGGCGTCCCGGGGCCGCAGCCGCAGGTACCCGCCGCCCGGGCGGTCCGGGGAGGCCCACTCGACGCCGGACAGGTCGGCCAGCGCGAAACGCTGGTCGCCCGCCCGCCACTTGGCGCTGCTGGCACCCGTACGGGACCAGTGGAAGGTGACCGCGGAGCCGTCGAAGCCCAGCCGGGCGTCGTACGCCTTCAGCTGGAGCGGCGGCTGCGGCACCTCGACGAGGAAGCGGTTGGCGGGCTCGGCGCGGTCGGGCGCCAGCCGCTCGCGCACGGCGTCGGCGAAGGCGGCGGCCTGCGGCGCCCGGTCCCCGGGCAGCACCAGCCGGTACGGGTCGCAGACCTCCTTCAGCTGCCCGGCGGCAGCCTCCATCAGCGGATCGGCGCCCGTGCGCGGGACGGCGCGCAGCACCACCGTGTCCCGTCGCCCCATCGCCCCGGCGGCGGCGCTCACGTCCACCCCGGACAACGCTTCCAGGGGGATCCGGCGCTCGCCCAGCGCGTGCCAGAGCCGTGGAGTTCGCATCCCCCGTGCGAAGCGGATGAGCACCGAGTCCGAGTCGAACTCCCAGACGGCATGATTTCCGGCCAGTACGTCACCCATGCGGCACATGGTAAAGGGAGGCGCCCCCGCGCGTCCCCCTCGTCTCCCGGCCCGATTTTTCAGCTTGCTACGGGTCCGCGGCGGGGATGTCCCCGTCAGTCACCGTCCGTGGCGGAAATTCCGAGGCGGCAGTCGTCGCTCCCGTTCGCGCACGCGACGGAACCGAAGGTGCCGGTTCCGATCTTGGCGAAGTTGTCCAGGGAGGCCGTGCCTGGCTCGAAATAGCCGGTGTGGCTCCTGGCGCCCTCCGAGGACAGCAGCCGCGACCCGAAGGCCGGGGAGACCGGGTCCGCGCCGTGGCCCAGCCCGCCGACCTCCATGTGCGGTACGCCGGAGATCCAGTCGCCCTCGTCGCGCATCGCCCAGACCCGGGCCGAGGTGTGCAGCCCGGCGACGTTCTCGGTGCGCATGCCGGGGCTGCCGGCGACCACCAGGTCGGTCACCCGGCCGGGCAGCCGGTGCGCGGCCACGCCGCACACCACCGAGCCGTAGCTGTGGCAGAACAGGGCCACGCTCGCGTCCCCGGGCAGGGCCGCGGCCAGGGCCTCCAGCCGTGCGGCGCCCTGGACGGCGAGCCTGCCGGTGGCGGCGTCCACGCCGACGCCGGTGGGGGCGGTGTAGCCGGCCCAGGCGATGACGGCGGTGCGGCCGGCCGGCGCGGTCGACTGCTCGGCCTCGTAGAGGGAACGGCCCATGCCGGCGGGCGCGGTGAGGCGGCGCTGGGAGCGCTCGAAGGTCAGCGCGTCGGTGTCGACGCCGGGGACGACCACCGAGACCCGGCGGGCCGCCGAGAGGTCGCCGAAGACCTCGGCCACGAGGCCGTTGCCGGTGGGGTCGAAGACGAGGATCTGCCGGCCGGGCTCGGCGAGGGACTCGAAGCGGTGCGCGCGCCGGACGGCGGTGCTCCGGTCGGCGGGGGTCAGGGCGACGTCCCGTCCCCGGGACTCCTCCAGCCGCGCGGCCAGCGCCAGGGAGCGGCGGTTGGCCCGGTAGCGCAGCTCGGCGGGGACCCCGTCGAGGTTGCCGACCACGAGCGGGTAGCCGTCGGCGAGGTGGCCCCGCTGGGCGCCGTCGAGGTCGGCGAAGAAGCGGGCGACCGTCCGTACGGGGGCGTCGGCGGGCGGTACCGGACGGCCGTCGACCCGGGCCGAGGCCCACGCGACGAGCTCGGCGGCCCGCGCCTGGATCCCGGCGTCGGGTCGGTGCACGGCGGTCCAGCCGGTCGTCGCCAGCATCAGGAACACGACGCCGAGCGCGAGCAGCATGCGCAGGGCGGCGGGGCGCTCAGGAGCGTCCGGGGTGGTGGGGGCGGGGCGGCCGGGCAGGTTCACTGGAGCCAGACTAGGAGACCGGTGGAGGCTGCGGCGCGCCGGGTGACCGGGCTCACGGCCGGTCGTGGGACACATCTCCCCGCCGATCACGCTCTGTTGCGGCTCCGGGGCCCTCGCGGTGCGGCGGGTGTGTTCGGAACCACTCCCGGAACCGCCCCCGGAACCACTCCCGCGGCGCCCCTTCCGGACCGGTCCGCAGCCGCCCCGGACCGCGCCGGCCGGGCTCCGGTCAGCCCGCCGCGGGTGCCCGGCGCCAGTCCTCCGCCAGGGCCGGCCCGATCTGGTCGAGGTAGGCCACGGTCATCCGCCGGATCGCGGCCACGGTGGCGTCCTCGCCCTGCCCCCAGAGCCGGCCCGTGACGCGCATCACGCCGCTGAACGCCGCCACCGCCACCCGGGGCCGCGGGTCGGCGTCCAGGTCGAGCCCCTCCCGGGCGGCGATCAGCCGGGCGATCTCCTCCTCCAGCTCGGTGGAGCGCCGCAGGTGCACGGCGAGCAGGGCCGGGGTGGACTCGATCAGCCGGTAGCTGCGCATGTAGAGGTCGACGGGCACCACGTCGGAGATGGCTTCCTCGACGGTGTCCCAGGAGGTGAGCACGGCGTTGCGCATGGCCTCCAGCGGGGCCTCGGAGGCCGGCCGGGTCCGCAGGGCCGCGAGGAAGTGGGACTCGACCACGTCCTGCACGGCGAAGGCGACCTCCTCCTTGTTGGCGAAGTACCGGAAGAAGGTGCGCTGCGAGACCTCGACGGTGTCGGTGATCTCGTCGACCGTGGTCCGCTCGTAGCCCTGCGAGACGAACAGCAGCAGGGCGGCGCGCAGCAGCGCGTCCCGGGTGCGGCGCTTCTTGCGCTCGCGCAGTCCGGCCGCCGGCGCGGGCCGCTGGTCGGTCATCGCCGCGGGGTCCTCTCTGATCCTGCGACCGCACGCGCCGGGTCCCTGGACCGCACGTGTTCGATCTGACGCTGAGTAAGCGGTCAGGGTACCTGTGACGGACCTGACAGCCGCTGTCGCGTTAAGCCGTTTGTGAAGTGTCAGCGACTGTCACTAGCCTGTCCGCATGACAAGTCAGATCACGCTCGCCAAGGAAACGGGCCAGGATCCGGCGGCGCGCGCCGGTCTGCGCGGCCACCCCTGGCTCACCCTGTTCGCGGTGGCAGTCGGCGTCATGATGGTCACCCTCGACGGCACGATCGTCGCCGTCGCCAACCCCGCGATCCAGAAGGACCTCGGCGCGAGCCTCGCCGAGGTGCAGTGGATCACCAACGGCTACCTGCTGGCCCTCGCGGTCTCCCTGATCACCGCCGGCAAGCTCGGCGACCGCTTCGGGCACCGCCAGACCTTCCTCATAGGCATCGCCGGCTTCGCGCTGTCCTCGGCGGCGATCGGCCTGTCCACCGGCGTCGGGCTCGTCATCGGCTTCCGCGTCGCGCAGGGCCTCTTCGGCGCCCTGCTGATGCCGGCCGCCCTCGGCCTGCTGCGCGCCACCTTCCCCGCCGAGAAGCTGAACATGGCCATCGGCATCTGGGGCATGGTCATCGGCGCCTCCACCGCCGCCGGCCCCATCGTCGGCGGCCTGCTCGTCGAGCACGTCAGCTGGCAGTCCGTGTTCTTCATCAACGTGCCGGTCGGCGTGATCGCACTGGTCCTCGGCCTGGTCATCCTGCTCGACCACCGCGCCGAGAACGCTCCGCGCTCCTTCGACCTGCCGGGCATCGTGCTGCTGTCGGCCGCGATGTTCTCCCTGATCTGGGCGCTCATCAAGGCCGCCGAGTGGGGCTGGGGAGACACGAAGACCCTGCTCTTCCTCGGGGCCTCGCTGCTGTGCTTCGCGCTCTTCGCCGTCTGGGAGACCAGGGTCTCCGAGCCGCTGATCCCGCTCGGGATGTTCCGCTCGCTGCCGCTGTCCGCGGGCACGGTGCTGATGGTGCTGATGGCGTTCGCCTTCATGGGCGGCCTGTTCTTCGTCACCTTCTACCTGCAGAACGTGCACGGCATGAGCCCGGTCGACAGCGGCCTGCACCTGCTGCCCCTCACCGGCATGATGATCGTCGGATCGCCGCTGGCCGGCGCCGCCATCACCAAGGCCGGCCCGCGGATCCCGCTCGTCGCCGGCATGGTCGCCACCGCCGTCGCCTGCTTCGGCATGGCCCGGCTCACCCCGGACACCGGCACGCTCACCATGTCGCTCTGGTTCGCCCTGCTCGGCCTGGGCCTCGCCCCCGTGATGGTCGGCGCCACCGAGGTCATCGTCGGCAACGCCCCGCTGGAGCTGTCCGGTGTGGCGGGCGGCCTCCAGCAGGCCGCCATGCAGGTCGGCGGCAGCCTCGGCACCGCCGTCCTCGGAGCGGTCATGGCGGCCGAGGTCAGTGACACGTTCGGGGACAACTGGCAGGGCGCGGGCCTTCCCCCGCTCACCCCCGAGCAGCTCGAACTCGCGGAGAAGGGCGTACAGGTCGGCATCGCCCCCGTCCCGCCCGGCGTGCCCGAGCCGGTGGCGCAGACCATCGCCGGCGTCGCGCACGACACCTTCGTGTCCGGCATGAACACGGCCTTCACCTGCGCCGCGGTCGTCGCCGTCCTCGCCGCGGTCGTGGCCTGCTTCACCAAGCGCGGGCAGAACGCCGAGGCCGGCGCGGGCGCCGCGGCCCACATCTGAGCAGCCCGCCCACGCGTTACGGGTACGTCAACCCCGCGCCCGCCACAGCCCCGCCGGACGGTTCCGGCGGGGCTGTCGCCTATCCGGGTGGACCCGCCCGCAGCCCCTTCCGCCCGACCGTCGCCGCAGGTCAGCGTGGTGTCGACGGAGCACCGGAAGGAGTCCGGAGCCCGTCCGTCAAGGAGGAGTTGACCCCGTCATGCGTACGTGGAGCACCGCACGCGCCACCATCCTCGCGGCCGCCCTGCTGGCTGCCGCCACCCTAGTCCCCGGCACGGCCGGCGAAGCCCACGCGGCCGGCCCGCCCTGCGCCACCGGGCAGCTGTGCCTGTGGGCGAAACCCGACTTCAAGGGCACCAAGCAGGTGTACGACCTGAGCACCCTCGACATCAACAGCTGCACCGCCCTGCCCGCCGGCCCCGCCTACCAGTCGCTGGTCAACCGGACCGGGCGCCCGGTCACCACGTACCAGTCGGCCGAGTGTGCGGAGACCGGCGAGTTCCAGACCTACCCGGGCGACGGCACCTGGCTGCCGCAGTCCGCCTTCCAGATCAAGGCGTTCAAGATCTGGGAGCGGTAGCCGCGGCCTGCTCCTCGGCGGAGGCGGCCGAGACGGCCGAGACTCCGGAGGCAGCGGACACGGCGGAGGCGGCCTGGGCGGGCATCGCGCCCTGGCCGCCGCCGCCCAGCTGCGCGACCTCGGCGCGCAGCGCCCGTACCTCCTCCTGGAGCTCCCGGATCGCCGCCAGCTGGAGCCGTTCCGCCTGGTCGTCCCGTTCGAAGCGGGCGATGAACCAGGCGGCGATGTTGGCCGTCACCACACCGAGCAGCGCGATCCCCGACAGCATCAGCCCGACCGCCAGCACCCGGCCCAGACCGGTGGTGGGGGAGTGGTCCCCGTACCCGACCGTGGTCATCGTGGTGAAGGACCACCACACCGCGTCGCCCAGGTTCTTGATGTTCCCGTCGGGGGCGTCCCGCTCCACGCTCAGCACCGCGAGCGAGCCGAACATCAGCAGACCCACCACGGCCCCGGCCACATAGGTGGTCAGCCGGATCTGCGGAGCCATCCGCGCCCGCCGCCCCACCAGCAGCAGGGTCGCCACCAGCCGCAGCAGCCGCAGCGGCTGCACCAGCGGCAGCACCACCGCCGCCAGGTCCAGCCAGTGCGTCCGCACGAAGTGCAGCCGGTCCCGCGTCAGACCCAGCCGCACGAGGTAGTCGACGGCGAAGGCGCCCCACACCGCCCACTCCAGGTGGGTGCACGCCCGGTGCACGTCCTCCCCCGCGTCCGGCGCGACGATGGGCACGGCGTAGGCGACGGCGAAAGCCACGGCGAGCACCAGTAGCGGCAGCTGCGTACGGCGCTCCCACCGCGCCTGACGTGAGGGTTCCTTCATGCCAGGCATCGTAGGGAACCCGGAGGGGGCGCTGGGACAGGTGTCCCAACGCCCCCTCGGAAGAGTGACCGCTACGCGTCGCCGCCCGCCGCGCCCGGGTCGGCGGCCGCCACGTCCAGCAGCTGGTACCGGTCGACGGCCTGCTTCAGCACCGAACGGTCGACCTTGCCCTCCCGGGCCAGCTCGGTGAGCACGGCCAGGACCACCGACTGGGCGTCGATGTGGAAGAACCGCCGCGCCGCGCCGCGCGTGTCCGCGAAGCCGAAGCCGTCCGCGCCCAGCGAGGTGTACGTACCCGGCACCCAGCGCGAGATCTGGTCCGGCACCGCGCGCATCCAGTCCGAGACCGCCACGAACGGCCCCTCCGCGCCCGACAGCTTCCGGGTCACGTACGGGACGCGCTGCTCCTCCTCCGGGTGGAGCAGGTTGTGCTCCTCCACCTCGACGGCCTCGCGGCGCAGCTCGTTCCAGGAGGTCGCCGACCAGACGTCCGCCCGGACGTTCCACTCGGCCGCCAGGATCCGCTGGGCCTCCAGGGCCCACGGCACCGCCACGCCCGAGGCCATGATCTGCGCCGCGACGGCGCCGGAGGTGCCCTGAGCGACCCGGTGGATGCCCTTGAGGATGCCGTCCACGTCGACGCCCGCCGGCTCGGCCGGGTGCTGGATCGGCTCGTTGTAGACCGTCAGGTAGTAGAAGACGTCCTCGGCGTCGGGCCCGTACATGCGCCGCAGACCGTCCTTGACGATGTGCGCGATCTCGTAGCCGTAGGCCGGGTCGTACGCGACGCAGCCCGGGTTCGTCGACGCCAGCAGCAGGGAGTGACCGTCGGCGTGCTGGAGGCCCTCACCCGTCAGGGTGGTCCGGCCGGCGGTCGCGCCCAGGACGAAACCGCGCGCCAGCTGGTCGGCCATCTGCCAGAACTGGTCACCGGTGCGCTGGAAACCGAACATCGAGTAGAAGACGTAGACCGGGATCAGCGGCTCGCCGTGCGTCGCGTACGCCGAACCCGCGGCGATCAGCGAGGCCGTGCAGCCCGCCTCCGAGATGCCGTCGTGCAGCATCTGGCCGGTCGGGGACTCCTTGTACGCCAGGAGCAGGTCGCGGTCGACCGCCTCGTACTGCTGACCCAGCGGGTTGTAGATCTTGGCGCTCGGGAAGAACGCGTCCATGCCGAAGGTGCGGTACTCGTCGGGCGCGATCAGCACGAAGCGCTTGCCGATCTCCTTGTCCCGCATCAGGTCCTTCAGGACGCGGACGAAGGCCATCGTGGTGGCGATCGACTGCTGGCCGGAGCCCTTCTTGGCGGTCGCGTACGCCTTGTCGTCCGGCAGCTGCAGCGGCTTGGCCCGCACCACGCGCGTCGGCACGTAGCCGCCGTGGGCGCTGCGCTGGTCGTGCATGTACTGGATCTCGGGCGAGTTGCGGCCCGGGTGGTAGTACGGCGGCGCGCCGCTCTCCAGCTGGGCGTCCGTGACGGGGATGTGCAGGCGGTCGCGGAAGCGCTTGAGGTCGTCGACCGTCAGCTTCTTCATCTGGTGCGTGGCGTTGCGGCCCTCGAAGTTCGGGCCGAGCGTCCAGCCCTTGACCGTCTGCGCCAGGATCACCGTCGGCTGGCCCTTGTGGGCCTTGGCCGCCGCGTACGCGGCGTAGACCTTCTTGTGGTCGTGGCCGCCGCGGCCCAGGTGCTGGATCTGGTAGTCGGACATGCCCTCGACCATGGCGCGCAGCCGCTGGTCGCCGCCGAAGAAGTGCTCGCGGATGTACGCGCCCGACTCGGTGGCGTACGTCTGGAACTGCCCGTCGGGGGTCGAGTTCATCTTGTTGACCAGGATGCCGTCGCGGTCCTGCGCCAGCAGCGGGTCCCAGGAGCGGTCCCAGATCAGCTTGATGACGTTCCAGCCGGCCCCGCGGAAGATCGACTCCAGCTCCTGGATGATCTTGCCGTTGCCGCGCACCGGGCCGTCGAGGCGCTGGAGGTTGCAGTTCACGACGAAGGTCAGGTTGTCCAGGCCCTCGCGCGCCGCCAGCGAGAGCTGGCCGAGCGACTCCGGCTCGTCCATCTCGCCGTCGCCGAGGTACGCCCAAACGTGGGACTTGGAGGTGTCCGCGATCCCGCGCGCCTCCATGTACCGGTTCATCCGCGCCTGGTAGATCGCCCCGAGCGGGCCGAGGCCCATCGAGACCGTCGGGAACTCCCAGAAGTCCGGCATGAGCCGCGGGTGCGGGTAGCTGGACAGGCCGTACGGGGCCTTCGACTTCTCCTGCCGGAACGAGTCGAGCTGCTGCTCGGTGAGCCGGTCCAGGAGGTAGGCGCGGGCGTAGATGCCCGGGGAGGCGTGGCCCTGGAAGAAGATCTGGTCGCCGCCGTCGCCCTCGTCCTTGCCCCGGAAGAAGTGGTTGAAGCCCACGTCGTAGAGGGAGGCGGAGGAGGCGAACGTGGCGATGTGGCCGCCGACGCCGATCCCCGGGCGCTGGGCGCGGGAGACCATGACCGCGGCGTTCCAGCGGGTCGCGTTGAGGACCTTGCGCTCGATCTCCTCGTTCCCGGGGAAGAACGGCTCGTCCTTGGTGGCGATGGTGTTGACGTAGTCCGTGCTGCGCATCTCCGGCACGGCCACGCGCTTCTCGCGGGCCCGCTCGATCAGCCGCAGCATCAGGTAGCGGGCGCGCTCGCGGCCCCGCTCGTCGACCGCGGCGTCGAGGGAGTCGAGCCACTCCTTCGTCTCCTCCGGATCGAAGTCCGGGACCTGGCTCGGAAGACCGCCAATGATGATCGGGTTGCGATCGGATGCGGAAGCCACGCTGTTCCTTCGCTGTCGGGGGAGTCGTGCCCTGGGTCGCCGCCTCCCATGGTCTTACGCCCGGCCCGAATCTTCACCTCTACCACTGGGTAACACCTGGAGCGGCGTAGGAGCGACCGGTGTGCCCCGGCCGGTTGCCGGGCCAAATCGCAACCTTACGCCCAAGGCGATCAGTCGGTTCGTAAGGACGTTCGTCCCTCAAACAGGTAGGAAAGTCCTCATGCGATGCCGAATGAGCTGGAATGGTGTGGGATGAATCACCGGTGGTCCATCGGGGAAGCCTGAAAGTTGCGGCGAGACGGCCGTAATCGTCACCGTTTCGACGGTCTCGGCGGCCGGGTACTTGCGCGATCCGCCGCGCCCGTGTGGACTACGCCCAATGCTGCGCGTACGCGCGCCGCCGAAAGACATTCACCGAACATGAGCAGGAGGCACCCCGTGAGCGCGACCGCGGACCACGCGGAGAGCCTGGCCACCCGGCTGGGTTTCCAGTCCGAACAGGTGGTCCAGGAGATCGGCTACGACGAGGACGTCGATCAGGAATTCCGTGACGTCGTCGAGACGCTCGTCAGCGAGCTCGTCGACGAGGACTACGACGAGGGCGCCGACGCGGTGCTGTTGTGGTTCCGCGACGAGGACGGCGATCTGACGGACGTCCTGGTCGACGCGACCGAGCTGGTCGAGGACGGCGCACTGATCCTGCTGCTGACGCCCAAGACGGGCCGTGACGGCTACGTCGTCGCCAGCGACATCAGCGAGGCCGCCGAGACGGCCGGGCTGTCGCTCGCCAAGGGCGGGCCCGTCGGCAAGGAGTGGGTCTCCACCAAGCTGGTGACGCCGAAGGCGGCCAAGTCCAAGCGCTGATCTGCGCCCCGCAGCCAAGCGGAAAGCACACCCCGCCGACCGGGACTCCCCGGGCGGCGGGGTGTGCGCGTTCCGGGGCCGGTGCCCGCGCCGGCGCGCGCGCCGCCCGCGGCGCGGGGAGCGCTTCCGGCGCGCCGGTCCGGTCCGGTCGTCGGGGGCGGGCCGTAGGCTGGGTCTCACCCGAACGGCCCCGTGCGGGGACGCAGGAAACGAAGGGATGCGAGAGATGGCGATCGAGGTCGGACACAAGGCCCCGGACTTCGAGCTGAAGGACAATCACGGCGCCACCGTGAGGCTCTCCGACTTCCGCGGCGAGAAGGCCGTGGTGCTGCTCTTCTACCCCTTCGCCTTCACCGGCGTCTGCACGGGCGAGCTGTGCGAGCTGCGCGACCAGCTGCCCCGCTTCCAGAACGACGACGTGCAGCTGCTGGCCGTCTCCAACGACTCGGTGCCGACCCTGCGCGTCTTCGCGGACCAGGAGGGCCTGGAGTACCCGCTGCTGTCCGACTTCTGGCCGCACGGCGAGACCTCCCGCGCCTACGGCGTCTTCGACGAGGACAAGGGCTGCGCCGTCCGCGGCACCTTCGTCATCGACAAGGACGGCATCGTGCGCTGGACCGTCGTCAACGGGCTGCCCGACGCGCGTGACCTGAACGAGTACATCAAGGCCCTCGACAGCCTCTGAGCCGGAGCCGTCCGCGGCTTCCGCACGAAAACCGCCTGTGGGCGGGAACCCGTCACTAGGATCGAACCGTTGATCCGGTAGCAACGCACGACGGGGCCCCGCCCCAACGAATACCAATGGAGGACCCGTGGGAGTCAGCCTCAGCAAGGGCGGCAACGTCTCGCTGACCAAGGCCGCGCCTAACCTGACGGCGGTCATCGTCGGTCTGGGCTGGGACGCTCGCACCACCACCGGTGTCGACTTCGACCTCGACGCCAGCGCGATCCTGACCAACGACCAGGGCAAGGTGGCCAACGACTCGAACTTCGTGTTCTTCAACAACCTGAAGAGCCCGGACGGGTCGGTCGAGCACACCGGTGACAACACCACCGGTGAGGGCGAGGGCGACGACGAGGCCATCAAGGTCAACCTCGCCGGCGTCCCGGGCGACGTCGCCAAGATCGTCTTCCCCGTCTCGATCTACGAGGCCGAGAGCCGCCAGCAGAGCTTCGGCCAGGTCCGCAACGCCTACATCCGCGTCGTGAACCAGGCCGACAACACCGAGCTCGCCCGCTACGACCTCTCCGAGGACGCCTCGACCGAGACCGCCATGGTCTTCGGCGAGCTGTACCGCAACGGCGCCGAGTGGAAGTTCCGCGCCATCGGCCAGGGCTACGCCTCGGGTCTGCGCGGCATCGCGCAGGACTTCGGCGTCAACGTCTGAGCCGAAACCCCAGAGCAGTTCGTCCGTCCGGCGCCGTGCACCCCTGTGTACGGCGCCGGACCGGCTTTGCCACCATGAGCAGCGGGTGGCTCGGCCACCACCATCACGTCGTCCGGGGAGGACCACATCATGGGCGTCACACTCGCCAAGGGGGGCAACGTCTCCCTGTCCAAGGCCGCACCGAACCTCACCCGGGTTCTGATCGGTCTCGGATGGGACGCGCGCTCGACCACGGGGGCGGACTTCGACCTCGACGCCAGCGCACTGCTGTGCAACAGCGGCCGGGTGCTGGGGGACGAGTACTTCGTCTTCTACAACAACCTCAAGAGCCCCGAGGGCTCCGTCGAACACACCGGGGACAACCTCACCGGCGAGGGTGAAGGCGACGACGAGTCGATCATCATCGACCTCACGAAGGTCCCCGCCCAGGTCGACAAGATCGTCTTCCCGGTCTCGATCCACGAGGCGGACTCCCGCCGGCAGAGCTTCGGCCAGGTGAGCAACGCCTTCATTCGCGTGGTGAACATGGCCGACGACCAGGAACTCGCCCGCTACGACCTGACCGAGGACGCCTCCAGCGAGACCGCGATGATCTTCGGCGAGGTCTACCGGTACGGGGGTGAATGGAAGTTCCGTGCGGTAGGGCAGGGGTACGCGTCGGGGCTGCGGGGCATCGCTCTAGACTTCGGGGTCAACGTTTCGTAAAGCCGTACAAGACGATGGGGTGCCAGTGGTTCTCAAAACCTTCGGCTGGTCGTTCGCAGTCACTGCGCTCGGTCTGGTCGCAGCGGTGTTCTACGGGGGATGGACCGGTTTTGGGATCGTCGCGATCCTGTCGATCCTCGAAATCTCGCTGTCCTTCGACAACGCGGTGGTCAACGCCGGAATCCTGAAGAAGATGAATGCCTTCTGGCAGAAGATCTTCCTCACGGTCGGCGTGCTCATCGCGGTGTTCGGCATGCGCCTGGTCTTCCCCGTCGTCATCGTGGCGATCAGCGCCAAGATCGGGCCCATCGAGGCCGTCGACCTGGCGATGACCGACAAGGACATGTACAAGCAGCTGGTGACGGACGCCCACCCGTCCATCGCCGCCTTCGGCGGCATGTTCCTGCTGATGATCTTCCTCGACTTCATCTTCGAGGACCGCGACATCAAGTGGCTCGCCTGGCTGGAGCGCCCGCTCGCCAAGCTCGGCAAGATCGACATGCTGTCCGCGTGCATCGCGCTGATCGTCCTGGTCATCGCCTCGATGACCGTCGGCGCCAACGCCCACCAGCACGGCGGCCTCCACGTGGACAAGGCGCAGACCGTCCTGATCTCCGGCGTCCTCGGCCTGATCACCTACATGATCGTCGGCGGTCTCTCCGGCTACTTCGAGAACAAGCTCGAAGAGGAGGAAGAGGCCGAGCACGAGGCGGAGGAAGCGGCCAAGAAGAGCGGCAAGCCCGTCTCGGCCGTCGCCATGGCCGGCAAGGCCGCGTTCTTCATGTTCCTCTACCTGGAGGTCCTCGACGCCTCCTTCTCCTTCGACGGCGTCATCGGCGCCTTCGCCATCACCAACGACATCGTGCTGATGGCCCTCGGCCTCGGCATCGGCGCCATGTACGTCCGGTCGCTCACGGTCTACCTGGTCCGCCAGGGCACCCTCGACGACTACGTCTACCTGGAACACGGCGCGCACTACGCGATCGGCGCCCTCGCCGTGATCCTGCTCGTCACCATCCAGTACGAGATCCACGAGGTCATCACCGGCCTCGTCGGCGTCCTGCTCATCGCCTGGTCCTTCTGGTCCTCCGTGCGCCGCAACAAGCGGCTGGAGGCCGAGGGCGGCCCCAGCCCCGCGGAGGTCGGTGCCGGGGTGTGACCCGGCGCTGATTGCGGAACGCTTCCAGTAACGACGGGGCGGCCGCGCGGATCCACTGGACCGCGCGGCCGCCCCGCCGCATTCTCCGCTGCACGGACCGACCTGGGGGGTTGGAACATGGGGTTCTTCGACGGGATCAGGGGCGCTCGCGCCATGGGCTTCGACTCGGGCAACGCCTCGTCGAACGCCATCGAGCTCACCAGGCGGCAGCCGACGGTGTCGCTCACCAAACAGCAGGCCGTCCACGGCAACATGCGCGTGAACCTCTCCTGGCGGATGCGCACCTCCGACTTCGGCGGCCGCTCCGGCCAGAGCGGGCAGCTCTTCCGGCACCCGTTCAAACTCTTCAAACCCGACATGGTGCAGGCCCACACCCAGGGCATGGTCAACGTGGACCTGGACATGGGCTGCCTCTACGAGCTGACCGACGGCACCCGCGGCGCCGTCCAGCCCCTGGGCAACCTGCTCGGCGACCTCAACGACCCGCCGTACGTGAAGCTCAGCGGCGACGACCGGTTCGGTTCGGCCTCGGGGGAGACCCTCTACATCAACCTCGACCACGCCGACGAGATCAAACGGCTGCTGGTCTTCGTCTACATCTACGACCAGACCCCGGCCTTCGACCGGACCCACGCCCTGGTCACCCTCTACCCGACCGCCGGGCCCCGGATCGAGATCCCGCTGGACGAGCGGCACCCGCAGGCCCGCTCCTGCGCGGTGCTGTCCATGGAGAAGGTCAGGGGCGAGCTGATCGTGCGCCGCGAGGTGAAGTTCGTGTACGGGTTCCAGGCCGAGCTGGACCGGCTGTACGGCTGGGGGCTCCAGTGGGGCCGGGGCTACAAGAGCACCAAGGCCTGAGCCCCCTTCCCGTCGGCGGCCTCAGCGGCGGATGAACTGCGGACCCTGCACCGGCAGCCGGAAGGACGGGTCCCCGCCCGGAGCCGGCACCGGCACCGGGGACACCGGCTGCGGGTACCCGTACGCGGGCTGGGCGGCCGGCGGGGCCTGGGTGACCGGGGTCTGCGCCGGCGGCCGCATCGCGGCGGTCCGGTCGTCCCCCGGGGCGGCGGGGGCGGCAGGGGCGGCCGGGGCCGGCTCCGCGGCCTCGGCGGCGTTCTCGTCGACGGAGATCCCGTGGTCGGTGGCCAGCCCCACCAGGCCGTCCGAGTAGCCCTCGCCCAGGGCGCGGAACTTCCACCCCTCGCCCCGGCGGTACAGCTCCCCGCAGATCAGCGCCGTCTCGGCGCCGGTCTCCGGGCGGACGTCGAAGTGGGCCAGCGGCTCGGGAGCGCCGCCCGGCGTGGCGTCGTACAGCTGGATCCGCAGGTCGCGGACCTGCTCGAACGGCACGTCCTCGGCGGAGGCCACCACCAGGACCCGGTCCACGACCGGCGGCACGGCCCGCAGGTCCGCCTGGACCGCGTCGGTGACCGCGTCGCCGACCTGCTTCTTGCCCAGCCGCCACACGGACCCCGAGGGGTGCCGGGGCTGGTTGTAGAAGACGAAGTCCTCGTCCGAGCGCACGCGCCCGTCCGCCCCCACGAGCAGCGCGGAGGCGTCCACGTCCGGCACCTCCGGTCCGGTGGTCCAGCGCAGCACCGCCCGGACCGCCGTGGCGGTCACCGGGATGTTGGAGCCCTTCTGCATCGCGTGCGTCATGCCCGTCATCCTGCCCTCCCGGGGCCGACCGGGACAATGCGGCCCCCCGTAGGGCCTTGTCCCGAAGGCGAGAGCTGGGCATGGTGCAAGAGGGTTACCTGAACTTCATGTGCTTGAGGAACTCTTGACTCACGTTCGTACGTACTATTACCGGCCACGCCAGTTGGGCCGCCGAGGCAGTACGGGGGAAGCACATGCGTCACTTCGGGCACATATCGCCCACCGTCCGCAAGGACCTCTTCCACCAGGAGCCGGCGGAGTTCGACCTGGCCTCCCCGGCCCGCACCCTCGCGGCCGCGCTCGGAGCCACCCTCTACAGCCCCGCCGTCCGCCCCCGGCTGGCCGAGGACATCCGCAAGCAGGCCGGGCGGGGCGTCGTCTCCATGGTCCTCTGCCTGGAGGATTCCATCAGCGACGCCGAGGTCGTGGACGGCGAGGAGAACCTCGTCCGGCAGTTCGCGGCCCTCGACGCCGAGGACCCCGGCCCCCAGGGGCTCCCGCTCCTCTTCATCCGCGTGCGCACCCCCGAGCAGATACCGGACCTCGTCCGGCGGCTCGGACCCTCGGTCCGGAACCTGGCCGGATTCGTACTACCGAAGTTCACCGAAAGCCGCGGAACGGCCTTCCTGGACGCCGTCGCCCACGCCGAGGCCGCCGCCGGACTGCCCCGCCTGTATGCCATGCCCGTCCTGGAGACCCCCGACCTCCTCCACCTGGAGACCCGCGTCGAGGCACTCGCCGGGATCAAGCGCACCGTCAACCGCTACCGCGAGCGGGTCCTCGCCCTGCGCCTGGGCGTCACCGACTTCTGCTCCGTCTACGGACTGCGCCGCACCCCCGACATGACCGCCTACGACGTCCAGATCGTCGCCGGCGTCATCGCCGACGTGGTCAACGTCCTCAGCCGCGCCGACGGCACCGGCTTCACCGTCACCGGCCCCGTCTGGGAGTACTTCCGCAGCCAGCAGCGCCTCTTCAAGCCGCAGCTGCGCCGCAGCCCCTTCCTGGAGGAGGGCGTGGAGGAGCTGCGCACCGCGCTGATCGAACACGACCTGGACGGCCTGCTGCGCGAGATCGAACTCGACCGCGCCAACGGGCTGACCGGCAAGACCTGCATCCACCCGGCCCACGTCACGCCGGTGCACGCGCTGTCGGTGGTCTCCCACGAGGAGTTCAGCGACGCCCAGGACATCCTGCGCCCCGAGCGCGGCGGCGGCGGAGTGATGCGCTCCGCCTACACGAACAAGATGAACGAGGTGAAGCCCCACCGGGCCTGGGCCGAGCGCACCATGCTGCGCGCCGAGGTCTTCGGTGTGGCGAAGGAGGAGGTCGGCTTCGTCGACCTCCTGACGGCCGGGCTCCAGGTGTGAGCGGGCCGGCCATGACGAGGAAGGGCAAGACGATCGACACGGTGTGGTCGGGAACCTGGGTCGCCGAGCGGCTGGGCGTGGACCTGAGCGGAGCCGACGGCGATGCGTCGCCCTCGCCCGGGCTGAAGGAGCTGCTCGGGCTGGCCCTGCGGCGCAACCCGAAGCGGGCCCACCTGCTGGTCTCCCAGGTGCTGGGCAAGCACGTCCCGCAGTCGCCCGCGACCGTGTACGCGGCCGGGCACGGGCTCGGCGTCCGGGTCCGCGAGCTGCTCGGCGACCGGGCCGCCGACGCGGTCGTCCTCGGCTACGCGGAGACCGCCACCGGCCTCGGCCACTGCGTCGCCGACGGCCTGGGCTCGGCCCCCTACCTGCACTCCACGCGCCGCCCGGTGCCCGGGCTGCGACCCGCGGGCGGGTTCGAGGAGGCCCACTCGCACGCCACCTCGCACCTCCTGCTGCCCGAGGACCCCGCGCTGCTGGCGGGGGAGGGGCCGCTGGTCCTCGTCGACGACGAGTTCTCCACCGGAAACACCGTCCTGAACACCATCCGCGACCTGCACGCCCGCCACCCGCGCACGCACTACGTGGTCGTCGCCCTCGTGGACATGCGTTCCGCCGCCGACCGGGACCGGCTCACCGCCTTCGCCGCCGAGCTGGGCGCACGGGTGGACCTGATCGCCCTGGCGTCCGGGACGGTCTCCCTCCCGGACGGGGTCCTGGAGAAGGGGCGGGCCCTGGTCGAGGAGCACGACCCGACGACGGCCCCCACCGCGGGCGGCGCGGGCGGCGGCAGCGCGGACGGCGCGGCTCCGGTGGTCACCCGGGTGGCGCTCGGGTGGCCCGCCGGGCTGCCCGACGGCGGCCGCCACGGCTTCACCGCCGCCCACCGCGAGGAACTGGAGGCCGCCCTCCCCGCCATGGCCGCGCGTCTCGCCGACGCGATCGGCACGCGGCCCTGGGGGTCCCCCCGGACGGAGCCCGGGGGGAGGGTCCTCGTCCTCGGCAACGAGGAGCTGATGTACGCGCCGCTGCGCCTCGCGCGGGCCCTGGAGGAGTCCGGGACGGCCCGCGAGGTGCGGTTCTCCACCACCACCCGCTCGCCCGTCCTCGCCGTCGACGACCCCGGCTACGCCATCCGCACCCGGCTGGTCTTCCCCGCCCACGACGCTCCCGCCGACGGGCCCGGCGACCGCTACGCCTACAACGTCGCCGGCGCCGGCTTCGACACCGTCGTCGCCGTCGTCGACTCCGCCGGGGACACCCCCGAGCTGCACGCCGGACTGCTGGCCCGGCTCGCCCCGCACACCGGCCGGGTCGTCCTGGCCGTCGTTCCGTCCTACGTACCCGACCACCGGCAGGAGCCGACCGTGACCCAGCCGCCGCTGCCCGAACCGCTGCGGGGGCCGGCCTTCTCCTCGTACGCCCCCGAGGACGTCGGCTGGCTCCTCCAGGACCTCTCCCAGGTGCGGCTGGAGGCCCCGACCGAGGAGCGCGAGGAGGCCATCCAGGCGGGCGGCGCCCACTACGCCGAGTCCCTGCCCGTCGAGTACCAGCCCTCACCGCAGTACCAGGAGCTCTACCGCGACGCCCTGGAGGCCTCGGCCGCCCGGATCGCCCGCGCCGTCGGCACCGTCACCGAGACCGTGCTCGCCGAACGCTCCCCCTCGCCCGTACTGGTCTCCCTGGCCCGCGCCGGCACGCCCGTCGGCGTACTGATGCGCCGCTGGGCCCGCGCCCGGCACGGCCTGGACCTGCCGCACTACGCCGTCTCCATCGTCCGCGGCCGCGGCATCGACGCCAACGCCCTGCGCTGGCTCGCCGCCCACCACGACCCCGCCGACGTCGTCTTCGTCGACGGCTGGACCGGCAAGGGCGCCATCACCCGCGAGCTGCGCGAGGCCCTGGCCGCCCATCAGCGGGAAGAAGGGGGCCCGGGCTTCGACCCGGAGATCGTCGTCCTCGCCGACCCCGGCTCCTGCGTCAAGACCTACGGCACCCGCGAGGACTTCCTGATCCCCTCTGCCTGCCTCAACTCCACCGTTTCCGGACTCGTCTCGCGTACGGTGCTCAGGTCCGACCTGGTCGGCCCGCACGACTTCCACGGCGCGAAGTTCTACCGCGAGCTGGCCGGAGCCGACGTCTCCGCCGCCTTCGTCGACACCGTCGCCGCCCGCTTCGACGAGGTCGCCGACACCGTCGCCGCCGAGGTCAAGGAACTCCTCGCCGCCGACCGCACCCCGACCTGGGTGGGCTGGGCGGCGGTGGAACGGATCAGCGAGGAGTACGGCATCCACGACGTGAACCTCGTCAAGCCCGGCGTCGGCGAGACCACGCGCGTGCTGCTGCGCCGCGTGCCGTGGAAGATCCTGGCCCAGCGCGGGGCCGGCTCCGACCTGGACCACGTACGCCTGCTCGCCGAGCAGCGCGGAGTGCCGGTCGAGGAGGTCGACGACCTCCCGTACACCTGTGTAGGACTCATCCACCCCCGCTTCACGCGCGGCGCCACGGGCGCCGACGGAAAGGCAGTGGCCTCCCAGTGACCCGCCAAGAGACCGTCCTCGTAGCCAGTGACCTCGACCGGACCCTCATCTACTCCTCGGCCGCCCTCGGCCTGACCATGCCCGATCCCGAGGCCCCCCGGCTGCTGTGCGTCGAGGTGCACGAGGGCAAGCCGCTGTCCTACATGACGGAGACGGCCGCGGCGCTGCTCGCCGGACTGGCCGCAGACCCGTCGGCGGTCTTCGTCCCCACCACCACCCGCACCCGCAAGCAGTACCAGCGGATCCGCTTCCCCGGCCCCCCGGCCCCGTACGCCATCTGCGCCAACGGCGGCCAGCTGCTGGTGGACGGCGTCCCGGACCGGGACTGGCGGCGCGCGGTGGCCGGACGCCTCGCGGCGGAGTGCGCCCCACTGGAGGAGGTGCACCAGCACCTGCTCGCCGTGTCCGACCCCGTGTGGCTGCGCAAGGCGCGCCTCGCCGAGGACCTCTTCGCGTACCTCGTCGTCGAACGGGCGCTGGTGCCCGACGAATGGCTCAAGGCCCTGACCGAGTGGGCCGGGGCCCGGGGCTGGACGGTCTCCCTCCAGGGCCGCAAGATCTACGCCGTCCCGCGCCCGCTGACCAAGAGCGCCGCGATGCGCGAGGTCGCCCGCCGCACGGGAGCTGCCACCACCCTCGCCGCCGGCGACTCCCTGCTCGACGCCGACCTGCTGCTCGCCGCCGACCGGGCCTGGCGGCCGGGGCACGGGGAGCTGGCCGACGCGGGCTGGACCGCCCCCACGGTGACCGCCCTGAACGAGACGGGCGTCCTGGCGGGCGAGGAGATCGTCCGGGAGTTCGTCCGGGCGGTCGGCACGCCCGCCGCATGACCCCCGGGCCGCCGCGGGCGGTTGGCACACTGGCCGCATGACCAAGGGCAACAGCACCAAGATCACCGACGAGCTCTACCAGTACGTCCTGGCCCACAACCCCCCGCTGGACGAGATCCAGCGGGGGCTCGTGCGGACCACCTGGGAGAAGTTCCCCGAATCGGCCGGCATGCAGTCCGCGGAGGAACAGGGCCCCCTGCTGGCCTTCCTGGTCCGGCTGACCGGCGCCCGCCACATCGTGGAGATCGGCACCTTCACCGGCTTCTCGACCCTGTCCATGGCCCAGGCCCTCCCCGCCGACGGCCGCCTGATCGCCTGCGACGTCTCGCAGGAGTGGACCGCGTACGGCCGCGAGGCCTGGGCGGCGGCCGGCGTCGCGGACCGCATCGACCTGCGCATCGCCCCGGCGCTGGAAACCCTGCGCGCCATGCCGGCGGAGCCGCACATCGACATGGCGTACGTCGACGCGGACAAGGAGAACCAGATCCTCTACTGGGAGGAGCTGGTGCCGAGGCTGCGGCCGGGCGGGCTGATCGTCACCGACAACACCCTGTACCACGGCACCGTCCTCGACGAGTCGCCGCAGAGCCGGGGCGCGAGCGTCCGCGCGTTCAACGAGCACGCCAAGGCCGACACCCGCATGGACTCCGTCCTGCTGGCGATCTCGGACGGCCTGACCCTCTCGCGCAAGCGCTGAGCCGTCCGGCCCGCCCGCTCAGCCGCAGCCGCCCCCGCCGCAGCAGCCGCCCCCGCCGGCGGGCATGGCCGCGGGGGCACTGCTGGTCCCGCCGACGGCGACGGCGGAGAGCAGCTTGACGGTGTCGGCGTGCCCCGCGGGGCAGTCGGCGGGCGCGGACGACTCGGCCATCGGCCGGCTGACCTCAAAGGTGTCGTCGCAGGTCCGGCAGCGGTATTCGTAACGAGGCATGCGCACAGGCTACGCAGTCCCGCGGCCGGTCCGGAATCCCTCGCGGACCCGCGTCTCGCGCGCCGCCTGTTCGGGGTGGCGGGCGCGCCAGTACGGATTGTCGTGCGGCAGGGCGCTGCCCACCCGCCCGTACATCCCGAACCACATCAGCATCACCCCGACGACGAAGCTGAACAGCACGTTCTGGATGTGGAACGCCAGGAAGTTCAGGCCGGTGTCCAGCAGGGCGAGGTTGACGAACCCGCTCACGATGAAGGCGATGCCGAGCACGATGTTCAGGGTGGAGGCGAAGGTCCCGCCGATCACCATCCCGGCGAACAGCAGCGCGCCGATACAGATCGAAAGCACGCTCAGCGCCCCGTTCGTGTTCAGCGCGAGCACCGTGTCCCCACCGGTGTCAAAGAAGCCGATCCGGTCGATCAGGCCCAGGATCCCGAAGGCCACCAGCAGCAGCCCGGTCAGGCCCGCGCCGACCCGGTACACCTTGCTGAGCTTGTGGTCGGCGGGCAGGTGCTCGTCCAGCCGGGCGTTGACCGGGTGCAGCATCCGCTCCAGCAGGCGCGGCCCCTGCCGCTCCGGGGGCGGCCCGTACGGCTGGTGCGGCACGTAGGGCGCGTAGTGCTCGTGCGGCTCGGTGCACCCGTACGCCGCGTGCGCCACGTACGGCTCGTGGGGTAGCGGGGGAGCTGCTGCCGCCCGGTGCGTGCGGGGCCGGTGGAAAGTGTGGGCGGCCATGGCGCCCTCCTCCTCAGACCGCTGTTCCGTGGTCCTCTCCAGCATCCGCCGCCGCCCGCGGCCTGGCTACCCCACCCCGCGCTCGCCGCGGATCTCCGACACCACCCGGCCCACCGACGCCCGCACCTGCTCCAGCTCCTGGAGGAAGTGCCAGTAGTCCGGGTGCCGCCCCTCCAGCCCGGCGAGCGCCCGCTCCATCCGCGCCACCGCCTCGTCCAGCGGCCGCGCGTGCCGCGGATCGGGCACGCTCCGGCCGGCCATCGCCAGCCGCTGCGCGTCCCGGATCGCGAAGCGGGTCCGCTCCACCTCGGCCTTCGGGTCCCGCGCCACCGCCTCCAGCCGCGTGAGCCGGTCCTGCGCGGCCGACACCGCCTCGTCGGTGGCGTCCAGCGCGGCGCGCACCGCCTCGACCAGTGCCGTCACGTCGGCCCAGCGCTGCTCCTCGCGCGCCCGGGCGGCCTCCGCCAGCCGGTCCTCGGCCTGCGCGACGTCCCGCACCGCCTGGTCGGGGACGTGCTGGAGGTCCTGCCAGCAGGCCGCGCTGAACCGGCGCCGCAGCTCGCTGAGCACCGGATCCACCCGGTCCGCCCGGTTGCGCAGCGCCTGCGCCCGGGTCCGCAGGCTCACCAGCCGCCGGTCGATCTCCGCGGCCCGCTCCGGCAGCCGCGCCGCCTCGGCCCGCACGGCCTCCGCGTCCCGCAGGATCCGGTCGGCGCGCTGCACCGTCTCCTGCACCCCGTGCAGGGCCGCGCCCTGGTTCAGCTTCGTCAGCTCCGGCCCCAGCGCCGCCAGCCGCGCCGCGAGGTCGTCGGCCCGCATCCCCCCGGCCCGCGCCGCGTCCAGCGCGTCACTCGCCGCCAGCAGCGCGGCCCGCGCCCGCTCCCGCGCCGGCGCGACCCGCGCCAGCTGCGTCTCCGCCTTGTCCAGCAGCGGCTGCAGCCCCTGCGCGAACCGCTCCAGCTCCCCCTTGACCCGCACCAGCTCGTCCCGCGCCCGCGTCAGCTGCTGCCGCGCCTGCGCCGCGACGGAGCCCTCCAGGTCGACCCGGTCCAGGTCGTGCGCGTCGACGGCCTCGATGTAGGCGTGGCTGACCTCGTCGATCCGCCGCCCGAGCGCCGCGAACCCCTCGGCGGCCTGCCGCGCCGCGGGAGACCCGTCGGCGGCGGCGATGGTCTCCATGGAGATCCGCAGATCCCGCTGCGCGGTGTCCAGCTCGTAGAACGCGGCCGCGGCGGCATCCTTCGCCGCCTGCGCATCCGCCCGCCGACTCTCGTCCCGCCCGCCGAACCACCGCCGGGATGCCGTCGTCACAGTCCCACTCCCGTACCCCGTCCGCCCGTGCCCCGGTCCATTCTCCCCCAAGGGAACGGGATTGCGTGGGGGGTCCGCCCTGCATGTAGGCTGTCCACTCGTCCACGGGTGTGTAGCTCAGGGGTAGAGCGCTGCTCTTACAAAGCAGATGTCGGCGGTTCGAAACCGTCCACGCCCACAGGTAGGAAGTAGCAGGTCATAACCTGCGTCGGCCCCTCAGCCGTGATCGGCTGAGGGGCCTTTGCCGTTCCGGGACGCCACATCGACGCCACATCCCCTCTCGGCAACGCCGTTTCCTCGACACCGCACCGGTTGATCGCGTCAATCCGGATCACCGAGGTGTGAGAACGGTTCGAGCGAGTGGGCGGCTGTGGTCGGGGCAGTAGCCCCTGGGGCCGCTGTAGGCGTAGCCGTCATTGGCTGGCCTCGACGACGTTGTCGACGGCGGTCGTGAACTCCCGTCCGGACGCGCCCCGGACGTACGCCAGGTCCATCCAGCGTTCGGTACCCGTGCTTGAGACGTTCTCCGTGATGACGGCCATCAGCTCGCCCTCGACGCCGGACGCGATGTCACGGACCCGCTTCCGGAGGAGAGGGTGAGGCTGGTACTCGTACTGCTCACTCACCGGGGGCCTCCATCGCGGAGCCGAGGAAGCGCTCCCAGCCGACCCGGGCCCGGTCGAGCAGCTCCGGGCTAAGCCCGGCCTCGGCGACCACGCGCTCCTGGGAGACGTCCGGGAAGTCGACGCCGAGCACATCGTCGGCGATACGGCCGTGACAGGCGCCGAGCTTGCGCCAGCCACGATTCGCTCGCGCCATCAGTGCCGGCGAGGGCTGTCCGTACGATCCGCTGACGATGACTTCGGGCTGACCCTCCATCTGCCGGGCCGGAGGGGTCGGCCGAGGGAGTGGCTTGGTCATGGTGCTGCTCCTCTCCAGGTTCAGCGGGCACGGCGGCTGGGCTTCCCCCATGGGTAGAGCTCGGCCTGCATGCAGGGAAGCTGTCCTAGGACTGCGGTGCCGCTAAAGACGCCCTGCCCTGCCAGTCCTAGGACTGTCAATGTCCTAGGACTGTGCGAAACTGGCCGCGTCGAGAGGAGCGCCTGGTGGCACCGAAGTGGCGCGAGCTGGCCGACAGGCTGGCTGAGCAGATCAGGAACGGCGACTACACCGCAGGGCAGCTTCTGCCTCAGATCCGCGATCTCGTCGAGGCCGGTGAGGGCTCGAAGGCGACCGTCCACGCCGCATACAAGGCCCTTGAGGCCGAGGGCCTGGTGACGTCATCGCGCGGCGTGGGGACGATGGTCCGTGCTCAGACGCCCCTGAAGCGCATCGGGATCAGCCGCTACGACAAGGCGAAGTGGCGCGACGGCGACGAGGTCGCCTTCATTGCGGACCGGGTGGCCTCAGGCCGCGCGTATCAGCGCGGTGAACAGACGCAGTCCGTCAGTCTGGTCGAGGCGCCCCCTGCGGCGGCAGAGGCCCACGGACTCCCTGAGGGTGCGCAGGTGTACGCGCGCGCCCGCCTGGTCAAGGAGCGTGAGCAGCCCACGCACACGCTGACCAGCTACTACCGCCCCGAACACGTCGAGGGCACCCGAATTGTGGACCCCACGCCGGGGCCTGCCGGCCGTGGCGGCGGCTTCCGGGTTCTCTACGACGCCGGGTACGAGATCGACCACATGAAGGAACGGATCTTCGCCCGGGTCGCAACGGCCGACGAGACGAAGCTCCTTAAGCTGCCCGCGGGCGAGCCGGTGGTGGAACTGCACCGGACGACGTACACCGCAGACGGGACGGTCGTCGAGTTCGCGGTTGGGGTGCACGCCGCGTCGAGGTTCGCCTGGGAGTATGAGTTCAAGGTCCCGGACTCGGCCCAGGGCGGCGAACAGCAGTGATCTCTGAGCAGTCGTGGGCAGACGCGGAGCTCATCTGGGACTTCCACCAGATGCACCATGAGCCGCGCCCCTGTTCGGTAGCCGTAGGCCTCGGCAGCCACGACCTCGGCGTCGCCGACGCGACCGTCGACCTCTACCGCCGCAGAATGGCGCCCCTGATCGTCTTCACCGGCGCGACCAGCCGCACGACCCAGGAACGCATGCCCCGCGGCGAGGCAGTGCACTACCGCGAACGCGCCCTCGAACTCGGGGTCCCGCCGGCCGCCGTCCTCATCGAGCCGAAGGCGACGAACACCGGCGAGAACATCCGCTTCACCAGGACGCTCCTGGAGGAGAAGGGCGTCGAGGTCGAGTCGATCCTCCTGGTCAGCAAGCCATACGAGGAGCGCCGCGCATACGCCACAGCCCGGAAGCTGTGGCCCGATGTCGAAATCGTCAGTGCCTCGGCTCCTATGACGTTCCGCCACTACGTGGACTCGATCGGCGATCCCCACCTGGTCTTCGACATGCTCGTCGGCGCTCTACAGCGCCTTCAGATCTACCCTCAGCAGGGCTTCATGCTTGCAGTCCCCATACCTGACGAGGTCTTGGCTGCCTACAGGCGCTTGTGTGTCGATGGCTTCACCGCCCGCCTCGTCCACACTGCGGCGCCTTAGCGGAAAGGTTGGCCTACCCGATCAAGCACCCGGCTGCGCTCCGCTCCGCCGGGCGGGCTTCCCGGCTCCGCTCCGCGCGACGCTCCTGCCTTCGGCTGCGGGTCCGGTGTGGTTCGGGGTGGGGGCTGTCATCCCGCCCCCCTGCTACCACTCCATGTGGGACGACGGCCTAGTCAGAGGCCGTTCACCTGCGGTGGGTGCGGGATTTGAACCCACAGTGACTCGCGCCACGAGGGTTCTCGAGACCACCGGCGCCTCACCCTCCGCGTCGTCGCGTACGCCGATTCTGGGGTGGCCTCTTGGGGGAAGGTGCCGTCAACTCCAAGGCTGAGCAGGCGGATTAGCAGCCGGTGGAAGGCAGGTCGGCGGTATCGTGCCGTCGACTGCCCAATACCACCCTTGACCGGGAGCGACTCCGCGATGTCTGGCCTGACCGACCTGCCGCGCGAACATGAACCCGAGACCGCTCACAGGTACGAATCGTGGGTGGGTGATGTCTTGCGTCACCTCGCCCACGAAGACCAGCGGTTGTCCGAGGCGGATATACGCATCCGCCTCCCCGAGGACTTCGTATTGACCTGGGAGGGCGTAGACGCGATCCTCTCCGCCGCCTGGAAGACCGACAGGGAAGAACTCAAATGGGCCATTAATGTCCAAATAGCCAGACAAATTAGATACGCCAGTAACGGTGCATATGTCTTTCATCTCAGGTATGGGTCACCTGACCGATACAAGCGGTACGTACGACTCGAGGATCTTTTCGCAGCAGCCTCGAATGCCACCTGGGGTGACCTCGTTGAAGAGGTCATTGAATCTCTCAATGATCCAAAGCAAGAGTACGGATGGAGCCTAGAGCCCGCTCAGCAACACGAGTACGCGAATAGCGTCATCACCTACCGGCGGGGCGTCGCGACGGCGGAGCGCCGTATACGCAGGGCTCTTCTGTCGCGGTGGCTCCGGTTGGTGCCGCTTGTGATGATGCCGCTGGTTCTGGCAGTGGCCGGGTGGGGAAACCTGTGGCCGGAGGACGTGCCGGCGCTGCGCACGTTCAACATCGTGACCATCGCGGTCATGCTGGTCCTGGTGGTGGTGTTCCTGGTCGGCTTCTTCCTGCGGGTGAAGGACGACAAACACGGTGTCAGGTCGGTCTTCCAGCTCCGCAGAGATCTGGAGATTATCCATGACCGGTGGACTCTCAATGCCTCAAAGGCGCGCCCGACGACGGAGCGGCGGGACAGCTACCGGGAGCATGTACCGCGGGTTATAGATCGTTTGCGGCAGGATACGCGGCTCTATCGGCGTATTCACAACTGGTTTCAGTGGGGGGTGTTCTTCGCATCGGTGGGGACCACGGCGACTACGGCCTTCTGGGAGACCCCGCAGCCGGGTAAGGCGATCCTTATCATTTTGGGATCGTTTCTGGCGTTCGCTACCGCCGTGACGGGCTATTTCAAGTTCCGTGAGCGGGCGTACAACCTTCAGCAGACCGCGGATCAGGTGGAGCAGCATGCCACAGCCTTTGATCTGGGGATTGCGCCGTACGCAGATTCGGACGCGGCGGTAAACCTGGAGAGGTTCGCGGAGAACGTAGAGATGCTTCGGATGGAGCAGCGCAAGCGGGAACAACAGTTGGAACAGCCGCATCAGGGGCAGGCCGACGTCATCTGACCAGTACAGGAGGACCGGCGGTACGGTCAACCCCCGTGATGCAGACTTGGAGAGTAGGGGAAGCCACCGATACTGCCCCTTGGGCGTCTAGAAGTCACGAGCCGACCGCGCGGACCGTTCGTGGACGACTCCACGCTGGCGCAGCCCCACCAGACGTTCGACCTGCGAGAACTCCTGTGGGGCGCAGGGCCTCCGGAGTTCGTGTGCCTGTTGTGCTTCCGTCCGTGCTGTCTGCGCCTACCGGGCTGCTGCGGTCGACGGGACTATCGCTGGGGCCGATAGTCGACCGAACGAGGTAGGTGGTGGCAGGGTGACTCAGCCCAGGTGTGGGGCGCCTACGACCAAGAATCGTCCCTGTACGCGGCCTGCGATCATGAATAGCTCCCGATGCCAGGACCATCAAGGCAAGTGGTCGAAGTACGAGGCCGAGCGACGGAAGAAGAAGGAAGCCGAGGCCAAGTTGCGCGAGCTGCGGAAGAAGAAGTGAGCCAGCCGCCGGCTGGTCGCTGACATCCAAGGGTGACATCAACGTGCACGCATGCCGACAGCTTCTGGCTGGTCGTACAGACGCATTGCGGCCTGGGCTCGGCGGTCGCTGGTCACATCTTGGGCGAGCTTACAAAGTAGATGTCGGCGGTTCGAAACCGTCCACGCCCACCAGCACGAAGGCCCCCGACCGATCACGGTCGGGGGCCTTCTGCGTCCGCGGACGACGTCTGCGACCACCCGAGGATCTCCAGGCCCTCAGGACGGTGGTTCCACGATCGGGAAGGGGATGCCGGCACAGGCCACCAGCGCGCTGGCGTCTTCGGTGAAGAACAGTAGGAAGTACCACGCCCCATCGGTGAAGTCGATCGCCCCTCTGCGCACGGGCCGGTCATGTTCGCGGAGCAGTTGCAACGCTCTTTCCAGCCCAAGGGGTTCGACGCCGTGTAGTCGCATGCGCTGGAGCCGATGGCCAAAGACCCCCACGGGCCGCCCAGCGGGAACCGTGCCCTCCCACACGTCGTACGCGGCGCCGCTGCGGAGGGCGGCCAGGGCGGCCCTGGACGCCGCGTCGTCTCCCGCCAACAGCCGTTCCAACTCGTCCCGTTCCATAGCCACCCCCACCGGAAGCCTGCGGTACGGCGGTGCAGTACCGCAACCAGCGCAGCCACCCCGTCCGACATCAACGGGGGTGAGCGCCGGCGGTGCGCGCGGTTGCACGGGGCCTTCTGCGTCTGCGGACGATAGCGCCCCCGAAGGGAGCCGCTCGGTTACTGTGCGCGGCATGACGAGTGGTGGTCCGGCTTGTCCTGACTGTGGTCAGGGGATGGCGTTCGGCGGGTTCGTGCTCTGTGGGCGGGAGGATGACGGCAAGAGGACGTGCCGGGTGGTTTGGAAGTGCGCCCGTCGGCATGTGTGGTGGAAGTGGGCCGACCGGCCGGAGGAGCCGTGGGAGGTCTGCCCGGTGCCGGATCTGTGCGGCTGAGAGCCGAGGTGTGAGAGGGCCCCCTGCCGGGAGCGGCGGGGGGCCTTTCGGCTCAGGCGTTGGGGCGCTTGCCGTGGTTGGCCTTCTTCTTCTTGCGGGCGCGCTTCTTGTTTCCTCGCTTGGCCATGTGTGGCTCCCTGGGGCCGGAAGGATCTGGCGTTCGCCAGTCTAGGTTCCGGGGCGGTTTCCCGCGCGGTGGGGCGGGGAACTGGAAGGTGTGGCAGGCGCGGCGGAGTGGGTCTGGGTCGTGGGGCTCGGGGTGGCCGGCCTCGGGCTGCTGACGGCTGCGGTGATGAGCCGGGTCCGGTTCGAGCGGGAGCGGGACGCCGAGCGGCAGAGGCTGCTCGCGGGGCTGGGCGGCGGGCCGCGGGAGGCGGGTGAGCCGCGGCTGGTCGACGCCGGGGCGCACCGGGGGGCGCCGGCCGAGCTGGGGGACCGGCACGACGACTTCACCCCGATTCTGGTGGAGTACTACGCCTACGGGCTGACGCAGGCCCGCAGCAGCTTCGCGACCAGCCAGCTGTTCGCCGGGGTCGGCGCGGCCGTGCTGCTCTTCGGGGTCGGGCTCGCGGTGTGGAAGGCCGAGGGGGCCGGGGACGCGTACCTCGGGGTCGTCACCAGTTCCGTCGGTCTGGTCGTCACCCTCGTCGGGCAGCTGTTCCACCGGCGCGCCGACCTCGCCCTGCGGCACATGGCCGCCCAGACCGTCGCCCTGCGCGAGGACCGGCGGGCCGCGGAGAGCACCCAGCAGGCGATGGGGCTCCTGGAGGACGTCGCCGACCCGGAACTGCGCGGAAGGCTCCAGGCCGCGCTCATCGTGAAGCTTTCCGGGGCCGAGCTGCCGCCGTCCGCGCCATAGTGGAGGTATGTGCCGCTCCATTAAGACCCTGCGCCCGCCCGCCATCCCCGAGAAGGCCACCGAGGAGGAGATCCGCGCGGCCGCCCTCCAGTACGTACGCAAGGTGTCCGGCTTCCGTGCTCCGGCCGCGCACAACCAGGAGGTGTTCGACGCCGCCGTGGACGCCGTCGCGGAGGCGACCGCCGCGCTGCTCGACGGGGTGCAGGTCCGGGGCCGGACCACCGCCGCGGCGGTCTGACCGGCCGGTGTCAGCGGGCGTGGGCCCAGCGGCGGCGCAGCAGCCAGATGCCGGTGCCGAGCGCTCCGGCCGCGAGGGTGCCGCCCAGGGCGATCCGGCCCGGGCTCATGGAGTCGATGCTGCCGCCGAGGCCGCCGCGGGCGGCGCCGGGGCTGACGGTGAGGGTCACCGTGACGCGGCGGCCGCTGCTGCCGCAGTCGAAGGTGACGGGGTAGGAGCCCGAGGCGGCGTCGCGGTAGACGGTGGCGGAGCCGGAGAAGCCGTACGCGCGGCTCGCCGGGGAGAGGGAGACGTCGCCGAAGGCGCGGGAGGACGCCCGGGCGGACGAGCTGTCGCAGCCGTCGACGGTGAGGGTGACGCGGCTGCCGGGGGCGACGGTGCCCGGGGAGACGGTGGCGGAGGGGGCGGCGGAGGCGAGCGTGGCGGGCGTGACGGTCGCGGCGACGAGTGCCGCGGCCGCGATCCCGGTCAGGCGGCGCCGGTTGCGCGTGCGCGTGGGGGACATGGAGGGAACTCCTCGGCTCGGCGGGACGGCGCGGCCAGGGCTGGGGCGTCACGCGGTTCGGTCGCGCCGTTCTCCGGACGCTAGAAGCCCGGGAGTGGGGTGGCGATCGGTGCCGGGTGAACGGGTGACCGGCCTGCTCCCTCCGGGGGACGTGAGACGCCCCGGGGGTGTGTCACGCCGGCGTCGGGTCCGGGGAGGGGCGGCGGACGAGGTAGGCCGCGAGGGAGCCCGCCGCGAAGAGGGCGACCGTGGAGACGGCGGTACCGAGCCAGGCCGTACCCAGCCACTGGGTGCCGAACCAGCCCAGCGACACGCTGTAGCTCGCCCAGCACATGCCCGCCAGCACCGACCAGGGCAGGAACTCCGACACCTTCCGCCGGGTCCGGCCCGCCCCCAGGGAGACCACCGAGCGGCCGGCCGGGGCGAAGCGGGCGAGGACCACCAGCGCGCCGCCGCCCCTCGCCAGGGCGGTGCCCAGGCGTTCCTGTGCCCGGGTCAGCCGGCGGGAGCGGGCGACGGCACGGTCCAGCCGGGCACCGCCGCGCCGGGCCAGCCGGTACGCCGCCATGTCACCCAGCACCGAGGCCGTCGCGGCGACCACCAGCAGCAGCCGGATGTCCGGGACCTGCGCCGACGGGCCCGTGGCCGCCGCCGCGGCCGCGGCGGCGCTGATCACCAGCATCCCGCTCGGCAGCACCGGAAGGAACACGTCGAGCAGCACCGACACCGCCACCACGGCGTAGATCCACGGGCTCGCGGTCAACGACCCCAGAGTCTCAAGCAAAGCGGGACTCCCCCGTCCGAAGCGCCGCGTCGTCGCGGGGAGCGGCAGGGGCGGCTGACAGCCATACAGCGTACGCCCGCCACCGCTCCGACGGCGGCCCGCCCTACTCCGGGGCGGTGAGTTCCCGGTCCAGCACCGTCACCAGCCGGGCCCCCGGGCGGCCCGACCGGGCCTGGTCCAGCCGCAGCCGCGCGCTCCGGCCCGCCAGCGCCAGCGTCATCAGCTGGTTGCCGAACCACGGGCCGCCCGTACGCCGCCAGCTCACCGGCGGCCGGCCCGTCCGGCCGTGCCGGGAGAAGCCGCGCCCCAGCCACCGCCCCAGCCGCGACCAGCCCAGCCGGAACCCCCACTTCACCGCCGTGTGGATGGAGTTGTGCACGGGGGAACAGGTCAGCTGGAACACCCCGGCGGTGGTGGGTATTCGGGGCTCGGCCACATACGCGTGGTGGACGTCCCCGGACAGCACGCAGACCGTCGCCGGAGCCTTCGGGCCGGTGCCCACCTCCTCGATCAGGTCGCTCAGCGCGGCGAACGAGGCCGGGAACGCCGCCCAGTGCTCCAGATCGCTGCGCCGCCGCAGGTCCTCCCCGATACGGGCCCACCGCGGCCCGCGCTCGCCCCGGCAGAGCGCGGCGTTCCACACCTCCGCGTCATGGATCAGCGGCGGCATCAGCCACGGCAGCGAGGACCCGATCAGCAGGTGGTCGTA
Source organism: Streptomyces sp. NPDC004126 (assembly GCF_050275515.1). NCBI lineage: Bacteria > Bacillati > Actinomycetota > Actinomycetes > Kitasatosporales > Streptomycetaceae > Streptomyces > Streptomyces sp. NPDC004126. Next base: position 121,172 of record NZ_JBNNPF010000022.1, read on the forward strand.
ATCCCCGTGACCCTCCAGGGCGTTCTCCCGGAGCCAGAGCTGCTCCGCCGGGTCGAGCATGGCCCGGCCGTCCTCGGCGAGCATCCGGGCGGCCCGGGTGTCCACCATCAGCAGCCGCGTCCGGCCGAAGTCCCGCCGGTAACTCCAGCGCGCCGAAGCCGGGTCGGCGTCCGCCCCGGCCGCGAAGGCGCGCAGCGCGTCCGTGCCGTCCGGGGTGGCGCGTACGGTCGCGTACAGGGCGTCCGCCGCGAGTTCGGCGGGGGAGAGGTTGCCCAGGTGCTGGTACACCCAGTACGACATCAGCCCGCTGAGCACCCGCTCCGGCCACCAGGCGGTCGCCCGCATCTCCGCCAGCCAGGACGCGCTGGTGTTCCAGTCGTCGATGACGTCGTGGTCGTCGAATATGTGCAGGCTGGGGACGGTCGAGAGCAGCCAGCGGATCTCGGGGTCGAGCCAGGACTCGTAGTACAGCCGGGTGTACTCCTCGTAGTCCGCGACCTGCGCGCCCGGTGCCTCCCGCAGGTCTCGGCGGGCGGCGAGCCACGCGCGGGTCTCCGGCGAGAGGTGGTCCGCGTAGACCTGGTCGCCGAGCAGCAGCAGGACGTCCGGCCGGACCTCTTCGGGGTCGTGGGCCAGCCGCGCCGCGAGGGTGTCGAGGGCGTCGGCCCCGTGCGGTCCGCGCCGGCCGGCGGGCGGCGCGGCCTGCCGGCAGGAGCCGAAGGTGACGCGCAGCCCGGGCGGGGTCAGCCCGGGGCGGCCTCCGACGGCGGGCGTGGTGATGGTGCTGGGCGGGAAGCCGCCGCCGGTCTCCGGCCAGACGAGGACCCCGTCGAGCAGTACCTCGTACGCCGTGGCCGTGCCCGGCGTCAGGCCGGTGACCGGTACCAGCGCGTAGTGGTGGCCGGAGATCTGGAAGGTGCGGGCGCTGCCGCCGGATCCGTCGGCGCACCGCACTTCGGCGGTGCACGGGCGGTCCGCCTCGACCCATATCGTGGCGGAGTCGCCCGTGTCCCAGTCGACGTGGCGCAGCAGTGGTCCCAGTCGCAGCCCGGCCATCCAATTCCCCCTCCTCGGAAGCCCTTTCGATCACGGTACGGGGCAGGAGGGTGGCGGGCCTCCCCCTCGCGGGGGATAGGCGGGGTGAAAACCCCGAAGGGCCCGGGTCAGCAGCCGTTCAGGATGCCCACCAGGGCGCTCTTCTCCCCGGAGTCCATGCTCAGGCCCCAGTACTGCTTGACCTGGACCCACATGCGGGCGTACGTGCAGCGGTACTCGGTGCGCGGCGGCAGCCACTTGCCGGGGTCGAGGTCGCCCTTGGCCTGGTTGACGTTGTCGGTGACCGCGATGAGCTGGGGCCGCGTCAGGTCGTTGGCGAACTGCTGGCGCTTGGTGGTGGTCCAGGAGTTGGCGCCCGAGCGCCAGGCCTCGGCGAGCGGGACCATGTGGTCGATGTCGATGTCGGAGGCGGCGGTCCAGGTGGCCCCGTCGTACTCCGAGTACCAGCTGCCGCTGACGGCGGCACAGGAGGAGTCGGTCACGACGTTCACGCCGTCGCGCTTGAGGACCGTCTCGCGGGTGTTGCAGGTTCCGGAGACCGTGCTCCAGTGCGGGAACTGGGAGCGGCTGTAGCCAGTGAGGGAGCCCTCGGCGGCGGGGGTGACCGTGGCGAGGTAGGAGCGGGCCTCGGCGGCGCTGATGGGGGCGGGCGGGGAGGCCAGGGCGGCCGGGGCGTTCACCAGCGAGGTGAGGGAGGCGAGGGCGACGGCGGACGCGAGGACGCCGGCGCGCCCGACACGCCTGATGCGCCCGGTGTGACGCGCGTAGACGGAGGGCGTGCGGGTGGATATGAGGGCCATGGAGGGCTCCCTGATGCGGGGGGTGGTGGCCGTGCGGACCCCGGCGGGGCGCGGCCATGGTGGCGGCGCCAGATGTCGCTGGGACGGGCACCAGGTGACAGGTTGCCGACATGGGCACGTCACATCAAGGCAATCAATGGCCCATATTCAAGGGGAAGTTGAGATTCCGGCCCGCGGGGCGGGGGCGGAGTGGGTCCAAGCTCACATAACGGACGTCTTCGTCCTGTCGGCGCCGTCGCGTACCCTGGACGGAGCAGAAGGGGAGTAGCTCTTCGCCGGACCGTCGACATACTGCTGGGTCACCCAGCCGGCGCCCGGAGGCAGGCCGCGTCAGCGGTCGGCCAGCGAGACCTTCGGCCGCAGTGCCCTGTCCATGTGGCGCGGCGCGTGCGACGCATGCTGATGCGTGGCGCGTGACGTGTTCACGCCTTCCAGGGCGCCGCTGAGCCGAAGCGACCCCTGAAACACCCCAGGTCTCTCGGTCCGACGGCGTCCTGCCCGACCGACCGATCGAGGTTCCACCCCGTGTTCAGCTTCAGCGTCCTCGCGATCGCCTTCGGCGTCGTCTTCCTCGCCGAACTCCCCGACAAGACGGCCCTCGCCGGCCTGATGCTCGGCACCCGCTACCGCGCCTCCTACGTCTTCGCGGGCGTCGCCGCCGCCTTCGCCGTGCACGTCGCCCTCGCCATCGCCGCGGGCAGCGTGCTCACGCTCCTGCCGCACCGGCTCGTCCAGGCCGTCGTCGGCGTGCTCTTCCTCGCGGGCGCGGCCATGCTGCTCCTGAAGAAGACCGACGAGGACGAGGAGGTCAAGCCGCCCGCCGACCAGTCCTTCTGGAAGGTCTCGGGGGCCGGCTTCATGCTGATCCTCGTCGCCGAATTCGGTGATCTGACCCAGATCATGACGGCGAACCTGGCGGCCCGCTACGACAACCCGCTCTCCGTCGGCCTCGGCGCGGTGCTGGCGCTCTGGGCCGTCGCCGGCATCGGCATCCTGGGCGGGCGCACGCTCATGAAGTACGTACCGCTGCGGCTCATCACGAAGATCGCGGCGGCCGTCATGGCCGCGCTGGCCGCGTTCTCGCTGTACGAGGCGATCGCGGGCTGAATCGCGGGCTGAATCGCGGGCTGGGCCGCGGGCTGGATCGCGGGCTGATCCGGCCGGGCCCCTGCGGGGCAGGGTGCGGGCGCGGCCGGCCGGAGGTCCGGCAGGCCGCGCGGCAGCAGGCGGGCGGTTCGCGTCGCTCCCTGCGGGCCCCGCCAGTGCCGCCGTGCTCCGCGGTTCAGGCGGGCGGGGTGAGGGTGAGGCGGAGGGCGCCGTCGGCGGCGCGGGCGACGCGGACCGAGGTCAGGTCCGGGACGTGGGCCGTCGGGCCGTGCGCGGCAGCGCGGGGGCCTATGCCGATCACGCGCATGCCGGCCGCCAGGCCCGCCGCGATGCCGGCCCCGGAGTCCTCGAAGACCACGCAGTCGGCCGGGTCCACGCCCAGCTCGGCGGCGCCCTTGAGGAAGCCCTCGGGGTCGGGCTTGCTGGCCCCGACGGACTCGGCGGTGACCCGCACCCGCGGCATCGGGAGCGCGGCGGCCGTCATCCGGGCCTCGGCCAGGGCGGCGTCGGCCGACGTCACCAGGGCGTGGGGCAGGGCCGCGAGCGACGCCATGAACTCCGGGGCGCCCGCGATCGGGACCACACCGTCGGTGTCGGCGGTCTCGCGCGCCAGCATCACCGCGTTCTCGGCGTGATTGAGCTCCATCGGGCGCTCGGGCAGCAGGATCGCCATCGTGGCGTAGCCCTGGCGGCCGTGGACCACCTTCAGGGCCTCCTGCGGGTCCAGCCCGTGCTCCAGCGCCCACTCGCGCCAGCAGCGCTCGACCACCGCGTCGGAGTTGACGATGGTCCCGTCCATGTCCAGGAGCAGTGCCCGGGCGGTGAGGACGGTGGGGGTGGTGGTCGTGGTGGTGCTGGCCGGCATCGGCGGGGCTCCAGACGGGCGGCTAAAGAGAACAAGCGGTTCCGCCCACCGGTCAGGGATTGCGGACGGAACCACTTTGTTTCTTCACGATACAAAACCCGGCGGGGTGCGCGCCACCGACGGCCGAGTGACCTATCCCTCCAGGGCGCGGCGGGTCGCCGGGCCGTAGACGCCGAACTCGTCGTCGTACACGTCGTGCTCCATCTGGAAGCTCGCCACCGCCCCCTCCACGCTGCGGCCGTACCGGCCGTCGAACCTGCCCCTGTACATGCCGCGCTCCGACAGCAGCCGCTGGAGCTTCTCCACCTCGGGCCCCGAGTCACCGCGACGCAGCGTCGCCGCCTGGGCGGGCTTCGCCGGGGCGGTGGGGCTCGGGGCGCGGGTCGTCCCCGTCGGCGCGGAGGGGGAGGGCGAAGGGGAGCGGGACGCGCTGGGGGAGGCGGACGCGGACGCCGAGCGGGAGGCGCTCGCCGAGGGGGAGTACGAGGCCGACGCGGAGGAACTCGCCGTCGGGCCGGACGGCGCCTCCGACGGGCCGGCCGGGGCCGACTCGGTCACGGGCGACGACGGCTTGGGGTCGACCAGGGCGGCGTCGTGTTCGTCGGACCCCGTGAACATCACCAGGGCCAGCGCCACGGCGCCGACGGCCACCGCCGCACCCGCCGCGGCCAGCAGCGGCAGCCGCCGGGAGCGCGGCGGCTCGGCGGGCCCGCCGCCGGGCCGCCGCAGCGGGACGGCCCGCAGCTGAACCGTCTGCTCCGCGGGCGGTACGGGTACGGGTGCGGGAGCGGTCGCGGGTATCCCGAACGCCGGCGTGACGGGGTCCTCCGCGGGCGGGCCGGCCGGAACGGGCTGCAGCATGGCGGTCGGGGCCTCGCCGCCCCCGAACCCGCCGACCGCGCCGTCGGGTGCCGGTCCCTGCGGGGCGTCGGCCACGGGGGCCGGGGCGCCGCCGGGCTGGGCCGCCCAGGGCTCAGCCGGGGGCGCCGTGCCGTCGACCGGGGCCGCGAAGGCTCCCGCCGGGGCTGCCGGGCCCTGCGGGGTGCCCGGCGGGGGCGTCGGAGCGCCCGGGTGGCCCGGCCAGGGCTCCGCCGGGGCCGCCGTGCCGTCGGTGAGGGCCGGGAAGGCCACCGTCAGGGCCGCCGGGGCCGTCTGGCTGTCGTCCGGAGCCGCGAAGCCTCCCACCGGACCTGCCGTCGGAGCCGCCGGGCTCTGCGGGGTGTCGGCTGCGGAGGTCGGAGCGCCCGGCTGGGCCGCCCACGGCTCCGCCGGGGCCGCGAAGGTTCCTGTCGGGGGGACCTGCGGGGCTCCCGGGGTTTGCCGGGTGTCGGTTTGCGGCGTCGGGATGCCCGGCTGGGCCGCCCAGGGTTCCGCCGGGGCCGGGGAAGCTCCCGCCGGACCCGCCGGACCGGCCGCCAGCCCCGCCGCCGGGGACGCCGGGGCGTCGGCCAGGGGCGTCGGAGTGCCCTGCGGCGGTGTTGAGACGCCCGGCTGGGCCGCCCAGGGTTCGGCCGGGGCGTGGAAGGCCCCCGCCGGACCCGCCGCCGGACCCGAACCCGGACCCCCCGCCGGGGCGACCGGGGTCGGGGTCGGGGTCGGCGAGACGGTGGGGAAGGGGGCGGTGGGGGCCGCGTCCGGTGGGGTCAGGGCGCCCAGGACCGGCTGGGGTGGCGGTGGGCTCTGGTCGGCTTCCGGCATGGCCACGTACGGGCGGATGCGCAGCGGGTTGAAGCCCACACCCCGCCCACACTCGCAGCCGACGCCCGCGGCGCCGCATTCCGGACAGCGCTCTGCGCTCACTGGGTACCCCTCCCTGGACACTGCCAGCGATTATGCAGACCCCTCTGGCCCCACCCAACCCTTCCGAGAGGCCATAACCGGACACACCGCTCAGGATGGAGATGTTGATCCGGCCTGAGGAGGAGCCGATGGCTCAGGATGTGACCGCGTCGGCCGTGGACCCGAAGCCCGCCGCCGAGCACGCCTCGCGCGAGGTGCTCGTCTCGATCGGGGCCCTGCTGCTGGGCCTGCTGATCGCCGCACTCGACCAGACCATCGTCTCCACCGCGCTCCCCACGATCGTCAGCGAACTCGGCGGCATGGAGCACCTGTCCTGGGTGGTCACCGCCTACATGCTGGCGTCCACCGCCGCCACACCCCTGTGGGGCAAGCTCGGCGACCAGTACGGCCGCAAGAAGCTCTTCCAGGCCTCCATCGTCATCTTCCTGATCGGGTCCGCCCTCTGCGGCCTCGCCCAGAACATGCCCCAGCTCATCGGCTACCGGGCCCTGCAGGGCCTCGGCGGCGGCGGACTGATGGTGCTGTCGATGGCGATCGTCGGCGACATCGTCCCGCCCCGCGAACGCGGCAAGTACCAGGGGCTCTTCGGCGCGGTCTTCGGCGCGACCAGTGTGCTCGGGCCCCTGCTGGGCGGCCTGTTCGTGGACCACCTCTCCTGGCGCTGGGTCTTCTACATCAACATCCCCATCGGTCTCGTCGCGCTCGTCGTCATCGCCGCGGCCCTGCACATCCCGGCCCGCTCCTCCCGGCACACCATCGACTACCTCGGCACCTTCCTCATCGCCTCCGTCGCCACCTGCCTCGTGCTCGTCGCCTCCCTCGGCGGCACCTGGGGCTGGGGCTCGGCCCGGATCATCGGGCTGGCGGTCCTCGGTGCCGTCCTCCTCGTCGCCTTCCTCCTCGTCGAGCGGCGGGCCGCCGAACCCGTCCTGCCGCTGGGGCTGTTCCGGATCCGCACCTTCACCCTCTGCTCGGTGATCAGCTTCGTCGTCGGCTTCGCCATGTTCGGCGCGATGGTCTACCTGCCGACCTTCCTCCAGGTCGTACGGGGCGTCTCACCGACCATGTCGGGCGTCCACATGCTGCCGATGGTGTTCGGCCTGCTGATCGCCTCCACCCTCTCCGGGCAGATCGTCAGCCGTACCGGCCGCTGGAAGGTGTTCCCGATCGCCGGTACGGCCGTCACCGCCGTCGGCCTGCTGCTCCTCCACCAGCTGGAGCGCACCAGCTCCGACTGGGAGACGAGCGCCTACTTCTTCGTCTTCGGCGTCGGCCTCGGACTGGTCATGCAGGTCCTCGTCCTCGTCGTGCAGAACGCGGTCAGCTACGCCGACCTCGGGGTCGCCACCTCCGGTGCCACCTTCTTCCGCTCCATCGGCGCCTCCTTCGGCGTCGCCATCTTCGGTACGGTCTTCACCAACCGGCTCGGCGACAAACTGGAAGCCGCCCTGGCCGGAGTCCCGCTGCCGCCCACCGCGACGCCCGCACGGCTGGAGGCCGACCCCCGGGCCATCGGCGCGCTCCCGCCCGCGCTGCGCACCAAGGTGCTGGACGCCTACTCCTCCGCCATCACCGACGTCTTCCTCTACGCGGTCCCCGTGGTCCTGCTCGCCTTCGTCATCTCCTGGTTCCTGAAGGAGGACAAGCTCCGCGCGTCCGTCACCGCGCCCGATGTGACGGAGACCCTCGCCTCCAACCCCGTGCACCGCTCCTCGCACGAGGAGGTGGCCCGCGCGCTGTCCGTGCTCGGCACCCGCGAAGGCCGCCGCCACATCTACGAGAAGATCACCGCGAAGGCCGGCTACGACCTGCTGCCCGCCGCCAGCTGGATGCTGCTGCGGATCAACAAGTACGGCTCCGTGGAACCGGCCGTGCTGGCGGAGCGCACCGCCATCCCGATCAAGATCGTCACGGATGCCGCCCGCCAGACCGAGGAGCGCGGACTCGCCACCCGGGACGGGCTCGGGCTCGTCCTCACCGACCGGGGCAGGGAGGTGGCGGGCAGGCTCGCGCAGGCGCGGCAGGAGTCCCTGGCCGAGCTGCTCGGCGACTGGTGGGGCCCGGACCGGCCCACCGACCTCATCAAGCTGGTCGAGGAACTCAACCGGGAGCTCTGCGGATCCGACGCCGAGGAGCCCTACGACGCGCCGGCCCGTCGCGACCACTCCGCCGGTTAGGAAGCGGCGAGCTCCAGGCCCTTCTCGAACCAGTGCTGGGCGTACGGCCCGGAGTTGTACGCCGGTATCTCCCGGTACCCGTGACGCGCGTACAGGGCGCGGGCCTCCACCAGGTCCGTACGGGTGTCCAGGCGCATCCGCGTGGCGCCCAGCCCGCGGGCGGCCCCCTCCAGCGCTGCCAGCAGGGCCGCCCCGCCGCCGGTGCCGCGGGCGCGCCGGTCCACGTACACCCTGGTCAGCTCGGCGGTGTCCGGGTCGAGCAGGAGTATGCCGCCGCACGCCAGCGGCCGGCCGTCGAGCCGGCCGACCACGAACTGCCCCGTCGGCGGTACGAGCCCGTCGGCAGGGAAGTCCAGCATCCCCTGGTCGATCTCGTCCTCGGTGACGGACCGCTCCCAGTACCGCCCGGCGACCTCCGCGTAGTAGGCCCGCCGCAGCGCCGTCGCGTCCGGGGTGGTGAAGGGCTCCGCCACCACCTCCCACCTGCTGTTCCCGGGGGGCGTGGCGCCTGTCGTCATGATCGGGTTCCTGTCCATGGCGCCATTGTGCAGCGCCCCCCGGCGCCCCCGCGTGGAATATCCACAGGCACGGGCCGATGATGAGGAAAGGCGTAAATCGCACAAATGGAGGGTGTGAACGGTCATGTCGGAGCATCCGGACTGTGCCCTGATCCGCCGCGGCTACGAGGCCTTCGGCAAGGGCGACATGGAGACCCTGGGCACGCTGATGACGGCCGACGTCATCCACCACGTGCCCGGCGACAACGTGCTCTCGGGGCACCACAAGGGCCGGGAAGCCGTCCTCGACCTCTACCGGCGCATGGGGGAGGAGACCAAAGGCACCCTCCAGGTCCGCCTGGAGAACGTCATGGTGGACGGCCGCGGCCACGCGATAGCCGTGCACGTCACCCAGGGCGACCGCGGTGACCGGGGCATCGAGATCCACGAAGCGGTCTTCTTCACCATCGTCGGCGGCAAGGTCACCGACATCGACCAGTGCACCCAGGACATCGACGAGAGCGACGCCTTCTGGGGCTGAAGGCGCCCCCCTCGCAGGGGCCCGGTGCGACACACGCCCGGGCCTCCGCGCACGCCCCGCGCCCGGCGAGAGGCGTCAGGCCTTCTTCGGCGCCGCCTGCTGCACGACCTCGAACGACCACACCTGCGACCCGGAAGCCGCCGGCTTCGGCCGCTCACCAGCGGCACCGCCCGCACCGCCGCCGCCCTGGTGCGCCGCCTTCATCGGACCCTCCATCCACGCCTGGAAGTCCTCCTCCGACCGCCACCGGGTGTACACGAGGTACTGGTCCGTACCCTCGATCGGCCGCAGCAGCTCGAACCACTCGAACCCGTCCGAACCCTCCACGGCGCCCGCCCGCGAGGCGAACCGCTGCTCCAGCAGCTCCCGCTGCTCGTCGGGGACGGTCAGCGCGTTGATCTTCACGATGCTCATGCCCGCCATCCTAGGGATCCCGCCCGGGATATCGTCGTCCAGGTAAGGGAACGGGGCACGACGCACGGCAGCCAGGCGAAGCGACAGTGGCGGTCGACAGGGCGGAGGGCGGCGGGGCGTGGCTGATGCGGTGGAGCGCGGTGGTGCCGGGGGACATGCCGGGGTCATAGGCGGTGGCGGCCGGCTCGGGGCGGTACGGATCCTGCTGTGGGCGCTCGCCGCGGTCCTCGGCGTCAGACAGGCCGCCGCGGTGCTGCGCGTGCCGCCCGGCGAGTGGCTCAGCGGCCTCGACCTCCCCGGCAGCCTGCCCGGACCGCTCTACGGCGCCGGGCAGTTCACCGGAACCCCCTTCGCCGGGCTCGTCCTCAAACCGCTCGCCGGCTTCGCCGCCCCCTCCCTGGAGGTGGCCTGGACCTGCGTGACGCTGCTCCTCGTCGCCGGCGTCGGCCTCGTCGCCGCACGGGCGCTCCCCGACCCCGTGCCCCGCCGCACCGCGCTGCTCGCGGCGCCCGCGCTGGTCGCGCTGATGATGGCCTCCCTCCCCGTCCGCGAGGCCGCCTTCCCCGGGCAGACCGCCGTCCTGCCCGTCCTGCTGGTGCTCCTCGCCGTGTTCCGGGTCCCCGGCGGCCGCCCCGCCGGCTTCCTCGCCGGCCTCGCCGCCGCCCTCCAGCCCGCGCTGCTGCTCTTCGCCCCGCTGCTCTGGCTCACCGGCCGCCGCCCGGCCGCCCGGGCCGCCGCCGTGACCTTCGCCGGAGCCACCGCGCTGTCCTGGGCCTCGCTGCCGCGCGACTCGTGGACGTACTGGGTCGAGTACCTCGCCGGCACCGGCCTCGGCGGCGCCCCCGACGCCCTCGCCAACCAGTCCCTGCACGGCGCCCTCCTGCGCCTCGGCCTCAGCGGCCCCGGCGAGATCGCCCTCGCCCTCGCGCTCGCCGCCGCCGTCGCCTGGACCGGCCTGCGCCGCGCGGTCCGCTACGCCCGCGACGGCCAGCTGCTGCTCGCCGTCGCCGTCACCGGCTGCGTCGCCGTCGCCGTGTCCCCGGCAGGCTGGCGCCACCAGCTGCTGTGGGTGCTCCTCGCCGTGGCCGGCAAGGTGGGCCGCCGCGCCGCCGACCGCCGGGTGTGGCCCGTCGCCGTCGTGCTGGCCATGAGCCTGCCGAGCGCCGTACTGCTGCCCAACCTGGCCGCCCTGGCCCCCGTACGCGACAACGTGCTGCTCCTCGCGGCCCTCGCGGCGGCCTGCGCCGTGCCGTTCCTGCCGCGCTCCTCCCCGTACTGGCGCGCGCCCGTGCCCACCGCCTACGCGCAGCCCGCCGACGCGCGCTGGTCCCGGGTCCCGCTGCTGCCGTTCTGGCGGCGGGTGACCTCGCGCCCCAACCTGCTCCTGGAACTGCTGCTGATACGGGTCGGCTACTCGATCTACTCGCACATCCGCGCCGCGGCCCCCACCAGCCGCTCCCTCGCCGAGGGCAACGGCGGCCAGATCCTCGGGATCGAGCGGGCACTCGGCATAGACATCGAACGCGCCGTCAACCGGGCCGTGGTGGACACGCCCTGGCTGGAGGCCTTCTTCAACTTCTACTACACCTCCTTCCACTTCGTCGTCCCGCTCACCATCCTCGCCGTCCTGTACTGGCGCCGCCCCGCCGACTACCGCTGGGCGCGCGCCTCCCTCGGGCTGGCCACCGTCCTCGCCCTGGCGGGTTTCTGGCTGTACCCGCTCGCGCCGCCGCGCCTCATGCCCGGCCTCGGCTTCGTCGACACCGTGCACGGGGTCCAGGACCTGGCCAACCCCTCCTACGGGGCCATGACCGCGATCTCCAACCAGTACGCGGCGATGCCCTCGCTGCACTTCGGCTGGTCGCTGTGGTGCGGGACCGTGATCGTGGTCCTCGCGCCCCGGCGGTGGCAGAAGCTGCTCGGCGCCCTCCACCCGCTGATCACGGTGTGCGCGATCGTCGCCACCGCCAACCACTGGGTGCTCGACGCGGTCGGCGGCGCGGCCGTCGTCGCGGCCGGCTTCGGACTGGTCCACGTGCTGTCCGGGCCGCGCGGGCTGAAGGCGGCCGTCCCGGGCCAGCGCCGGACCGCCCCGGACGCGGACGCCCCGGACGCGGACGCCCCGGACGCGGCGGATCCGGTACGCACCCCCGCGCGCTCGGGACGCCCGTAGCGAGGGCCGCCCGTCCGGGGCCCGCCCGTCCGGGGCCCGCCCCCGGCGGCGCCCGGCCGCCCGGGTTGCTACGCCCGCCCCCGGCGCAGCAGCGCGCGCAGCGGGCCGGGGCTCTCGTACCCGACCCGGCGGGCGACCGCGGAGAGCGGCAGCGCGGTGGTGCGCAGCAGGTGCTCGGCCTGCTCGACCCGCAGGTCCTGGACCAGGCGGATCGGGGAGCGGCCCAGGGTACGGGCCATGGTGCGCTGGAGGGTGCGCTCGCTGACGCCGAGGTCGCGCGCCGCGTCCGCGATGGACAGCGGCTCCTCGATGCGGGCGCGCACCCACCGCTCGAAGGCGGCGACCAGCGGCTCGTGCCGGGCCATGGCGCTGGGGATCATGTACGCGGCCTGCGAGGCCCGGTCGTCGACCACGAGGTAGTGCCGCACCAGGTCCGCCAGGGCCGGGCTGCGCGCGGCGACGAGGGCGAGCGCCAGGTCGAGGTGGCTGAACGCGGCGCCGGCCGTGGTGACCCCGTCCGAGGTCGTCACCATCCGGGTCTCCTCCAGCGTCACCCGCCGGTAGCGCTCGCGGAACACCGGGGCGAGCCACCAGCTCGTCGTGGCCCGCAGCCCGTCCAGGACGCCGGACTCGGCGAGCAGGAAGGTGCCGGTGCAGGAGGAGGCGAGCGGGGTGCGCCGCTCGCGGGCCTCGGCCAGGATCCGGCGGGCCGGGCGCTGCCCGGGCGCGGCGACGGCCTCCAGCAGCGCGGAGGGGCGGCGTTCCATCAGGGCGGGCAGGACGAGCAGCCCGGCGTCCTCCGCCTCGCGGGCGGGCTCGGCGTCGATCCGGTGGCCCAGGCCGCTGCGGACGCGCCGGCGCACCCCGACCGTGTGGATGTCGAAGGCGGGCGGGGCGGCTCCGGGGAGCTCCTGGCGCAGGGCGTTGGCGGTGTGCAGCACGTCCAGGACGGCGGAGATCCCGGAGTCGAAGACCCCGTCGAGGGCCAGTACGGCGACTTTCACCGGCCCAGGGTAGCTCCGGGGCCCGGGTCGCCTGCGTGTCGGAATCGGTTCACAAGCCGCCGGATCCGACACTCCCGGGCGGGTGCCGCCCCGCCTAGGGTCGATGGCATGACCACGCATCACACCACCGCGCCCGAGGGCCTGCGCAGCCGTACCCACACCTGGGAGCCGAGGCCCGCGACCACCCCGGAGATCCTGGACATGAGCGGCCTGGAGATCCTCCGGGCCGCGCTGAAGGGCACCCTGCCGGCCGCCTCGATCATGAGCACCCTGGGCTTCCGGCTCACCGAGGTCGAGGAGGGCTCCGTCGTCTTCGAGGGGGACCCCGGCGACCACCTGCTCAACCCCATGGGCACGGTCCACGGCGGCTTCCTCGCGACCCTGCTGGACTCGGCGCTCGGTTCGGCCGTGATGACCCGGCTCCCGGCGGGCACCGCCTACACCACCGTCCAGCTGGGGGTCCACATGATCCGCCCGGTCCTGGCGGACACCCCCGCCCTGCGCTGCGAGGGCACGGCCCTGCACGTCGGCCGCACCACCGCCACCGCGGAGGCGCGGGTGGTCGGCACGCACGACGGCAGGCTCTACGCCCACGGGACGACGACCTGCGCCATCCTGCGACCTGCCTGACGGAGGGGCACGCGCCCCGGACGGGGCGCGCATTGGCCGAAGGAACGCCGGGGCATGGTGTCCCCGGCGCCCCTTCGGTGGATCGTCGCGTCCTGTCAGGATCGGCCAGGTCCCGGGATTCCGCCACTCGGGCGATCACCGCACCGGCGGACGGCAGGGGCCGGGGCGTGGGTGTGGCGGCCCCTGCCGTCCTGGTTCACGGGCCGGCTCGCGCCGGCCCGCAGCCTGTGGGTCCGTCAGCCCGCGCTGACCCGGAGCTCCTTGATGCCGTTGAGCCAGGCCGCGCGGAGCCGCCGCGGGCCGTCCGAGGCGGCGCGCAGGTCGGGGAGGACGTCGGCCAGGGCGTTGAAGATCAGGTCGATCTCCAGGATCGCCAGGGACTTGCCGAGGCAGAAGTGCGGGCCTCCGCCGCCGAAGCCGAGGTGGGGGTTCGGGTCGCGGGTGATGTCGAAGGCGTCCGGGTTCTCGAAGACCTCGGGGTCGTGGTTGGCCGAGGAGTAGAAGAGCCCCACCCGGTCGCCGGCCTTGATCTTCTGGCCGCCGAGTTCGGTGTCCCGGGTGGCGGTCCGCTGGAAGGAGACCACGGGCGTGGCCCAGCGCACGATCTCCTCCGCGGCGGTCGACGGCCGGGTCGCCTTGTACAGCTCCCACTGTTCGGGGTGGGTGAGGAAGGCGTGCATGCCGTGGCTGATGGCGTTGCGGGTGGTCTCGTTGCCCGCGACCGCCAGCAGCAGGACGAAGAGGCCGAATTCGTCGGAGCGCAGGTTGCCCTCGCCCTCCGCCGCCACCAGCTGCGTGACGATGTCCTTGGCCGGGCACTCCTTGCGCTCGGCGGCGAGGTTCATCGCGTAGCCGATGAGCTCCACGGCCGCGTTGGAGCCGACCTCCTCGGTGATCGCGTACTCCGGGTCGTCGTACGCGATCATCTTGTTCGACCAGTCGAAGATCCGGGAGCGGTCCTGCTGCGGTACGCCGATGAGTTCGGCGATCGCCTGGAGCGGGAGTTCGCACGCGACCTGCGTGACGAAGTCGAACGAGCCGTCCGCGGAGGCCTCCCGGGCCTCCTCCACGATCTTCCGGGCCCGGTCGCGCAGTGCCTGTTCCAGGCCGCGGATGGCGCGCGGGGTGAAGCCGCGCTGCACGATCTGGCGTACGCGGGTGTGCTCCGGCGGATCCATGTTCAGCATGATCAGGCGCTGGGCATCTATCTGCTCGCGCTGGATGTGCTCGTTGAAGCGGATGATCGCCGTGTTGGTGGTGGAGGAGAACAGCTCCGGGTGCGTGGAGACGTACTTGACGTCCGCGTGCCGGGTGACGGCCCAGTAGCCCTCGTCGTCGAATCCGGTGACGCCCCGCCGCTGCGGGCACCACCACACGGGCGCGGTCTGCCGCAGCTGAGCGAACTCCGGGAAGGGGACGCGGTCCTGGAGGATGTCGGGGTCGGTGGCGTCGAAGCCTTCGGGCAGCGCGGGACAGGGCATCGGGCGACTCCAAGGTCTGACGAAGGTCTGACGGAAGGTCTGACGGCCCATCAGATGTTGGCTTGAAGGTAGTAACGAGTTCTAGAAGCCACAAGGGCTCTCGCGCCAACTCTTGCGTGTGGAATCCGTGTAAGCCGCGTGCAAGACCCTTGCGTGCCGGGCGCCGAGGTCATAAGACTGCGGGGGAGAAGTAGAACGCGTACTAGTTCGCGCGGGGCAGTCGCCGGACGGCCCGCCACGCCGGCGCTGTGCAGAGTGTGCAGGAGAGGACGAGCTCATGGCCGCGGAACCCGTCATCGTCGAAGCCGTACGCACCCCCATCGGGAAACGCGGGGGAGCCCTGGCCAACCTCCATCCCGCCTACCTCCTCGGCGAGACCTACCGCGAGCTCCTGGCCCGAACCGGAATCCAGCCCGACTGCGTCGAGCAGATCGTCGGCGGCACCGTCACCCACGCCGGCGAGCAGTCCATGAACCCCGCCCGCAACGCCTGGCTCGCCATGGGACTCCCGTACGAGACCGCCGCGACCACCGTCGACTGCCAGTGCGGCAGCTCCCAGCAGGCCAACCACATGGTCGCCAACATGATCTCCGGCGGGGTCGTCGACATCGGCATCGCCTGCGGGGTCGAGGCCATGAGCCGCGTCCCGCTCGGCTCCGGCTCCAAGCACGGCCCCGGCAAGCCCTTCCCGGACGAGTGGAACGTCGACCTCCCCAACCAGTTCGAGGCCGCCGAGCGGATCGCCCGCCACCGGGGCCTGACGCGCGAGGACGTCGACCGGCTCGGCGTGCTCTCGCAGGAGCGGGCCGCCACCGCCTGGGCCGAGGAGCGCTTCAAGCGCGAGACCTTCGCCGTCCAGGTCCCGACGACGGAGGAGGAGCAGGCCGCGGGGCAGGGCATGTGGCGGCTGGTCGACCGCGACGAGGGGCTGCGCGACACCAGCATGGAGGGCCTGGCCCGGCTCAAGCCGGTCATGCCGACGGCCGTGCACACCGCCGGGAACTCCTCCCAGATATCCGACGGCGCCGCCGCCGTGATGTGGGCCTCGCGCAAGATGGCCCGCGCGCTCAAGCTCAAGCCGCGCGCCCGCATCGTCGCCCAGGCGCTGGTGGGCTCCGACCCGCACTTCCACCTGGACGGCCCGATCGACGCGACCCGGGCCGTGCTGGGCAAGGCGGGGATGTCCCTCAAGGACATCGACCTCGTCGAGATCAACGAGGCCTTCGCCTCCGTCGTCCTCAGCTGGGCGCAGGTCTTCGGCCAGGACCTGGAGAAGGTCAACGTCAACGGCGGCGGCATCGCCCTCGGCCACCCCGTCGGCGCCACCGGCGCCCGGCTGATCACCACCGCGCTGCACGAGCTGGAGCGGCGCGACAAGGAATTCGCGCTGATCACCATGTGCGCGGGCGGCGCGCTGGCGACCGGCACGATCATCCAGCGCCTGTGACCGAGGATCCGGGCGCCCGCTGAACCCCGTGGGATGGGATGCGGAAGGCCCCGGTGGCCGGACCTGGGGAGGCCGGCCACCGGGGCCTTCACATGTCTGCTGCCGTGGTGTCCGCTGGTGGTTTAGTACCAGTGGTTGGCCTGCCAGAAGTTCCAGGCCTCGACCGGGCTGCCGTAGCGCTCGTTCATGTAGTCCAGGC